>DASPHQ010000988.1:0-2758 GCA_035629595.1 Urbifossiella sp.
CCCACTACCGCCGGTTGGGGTGGCGCGAGGTGAGGGGATCGGGCTACGGGGCGAGCAGCCGCCGTGACGACGAGCGGGACGAGCCACGCCGAGCCGGCCGCGGCCCGCAAGACGACTTCGACTTCGGCTGATCGCCGAGCCGTCAGTCGGTCCCCTCGTCGCTGAACTTCTCCTGGCAGAGGTAGCAGCCGTGTTCGCGGATCCACGACCGGCCGCGGTTCGCGCCGGCCAAGGCTCCGAGCGCGATGCCGACGGCCAGCAGGATCACACCGGCGACGACCCCGATCACGCCCATGCTCAGCTCGGTCATTGCTCACCCCGCCGTTTGATTCTGGCCCTTCTCACGGCGGTATCTACCGCCCCTCTCGCCCGCGGCGGACGGGCCAGTTTTGGGGGCGCCCGGCCACGATCTCCCCTTGCGACGACCCGCAGGCCGTCGCCGGTGCCCGACGCCGTAGCGGGCCGCTAATGCGTTAGTGCGCATTTCCGCCCACAGCCGGGCGGGAGGAATCGCGCAGTTTCGTTTACCGGTCGGGCCGTCGAGGTGCGATTAACCTTCAGCGGCGACGCTGACGAGCGGAGGGGTGGCGTTCTGTACTGCCTTGCCTTGCCTTCCATTGATTTCATCTAAACCAGACCAGACAAGACGGTACTGCGCGACCGGTCACAGTGTCCGCATCCGCCTTCAACGGTGAAGGCGGTCCACCTCTAAGCTTCCCCACCCGACCGACGTCTTGACCCCAGGCCCCCACTAGCGTTGGCCCGCCCGCCTCAGTGGCGGCGAACGCCGTCACAGTGATGCCCGACCCCATCACAGTGATGACCCGCGCAGCACTGTGAAGCGGCGACCAACACTAGTGTCGGAAACGGCTCCACTAGTGAAGGGAGCGCCAACACTAGTGATGGCGGCGGGGAAGTGCCGGCCCGGTCGGAGCTGAACCCCGCCGGCCGGGGGGCGAGCGCCTTGCCGCGCGGCCGGCCGTCGGGTAGACTCCTCGACGCTGCACGGTCCGACATCTACCGCGCGGTGCCTACATCTACCCGGGCCTCATCAACCCGGAACGGATCGCTTGATCCAAGGCACTTCGAGGGGCCGAATCGGCAGCGACCAGGATCCCCACCATGGGACTCAGTTCGGGTACGCACCCCCCCGGGGGTGGCGTGGGCGACTTCACGCCCGCGCAGGCCAAGAAGTTTTTCGAGTTTTTCCCGACCGGTTCGGAGCGCGAGGTTCTGCTCCTCGGCGACCTGGTCGAGGCGCAGGTCCACTGGGTGAAGAGCTTCGGCCACAAGGTCCGCTGCTCGGCCAGCTCGGGGCACTGCGACCTGTGCATCATCGTCGGCGAGGGGAACAACGAGGTCGGCATCCGGCAGACGGAGTACACCGCGCCGGCCTACGTGCGGCCGAAGCGGCAGAAGCAGTTCGACCAGCGCGTCGTGGTGTTCAGCGCGGCCACCGGCGAGCGGGTCCTCGCCCTCCTCGGCGAGGCCGGCCTCCAGTGCCGCGGCCAGATCCTCAACGTGAAGGCGAACAAGCACGGGCCGCGGAGCTGCCGGTACGAGGTCACCCACCTCGCCAGCCTGCCGCGGGAGACGTTGGCCGGGCTGCCGGCCGAGTTCGACGTGCTCCCCTTCGTGCAGGCCCGGTTCGGCCGGCCGCTCCCGGCGGGTAGCCCGCTCGTCTTCCTGCAGCCGTTCAAGATCGAGCGGGCCGTCGCCGCGGTCGTCCGGCCGAAGCTGCTGCCGGTCCGGCCCGAGGACTCGCAGTACGCGATCCCGGCCGACGAGGAGCGCCGCAAGGTCCAGGACCTGATCGCCCGCAACCGCCACAAGTGGGCCGGCGGCGAGTCGCCGGCCCCCGCGGCCGAGCCCACGTCCGAGCCCACGTCACCCGCGGCGCCCGCCGCCACGTCCCCGCCGACGGCCCCGGCCGCGGCACCCAACCATGCCCCCCGTGCATCGTCGCGCCCCGGCGTTCGGATCAACCAGCCGGCACCGGACCCGACCGCGGAGCCGGACAGTATCGACGGCGCCCTCGACCGCGTCGTGAACCGGTTCGCGCTCGGCGACGACCCGATGCGCGTGGACGGTGACATCGACCACTACGTCTACGGCCGCAAGGTGCAGCGCGGGCCGAAGGTGGCGGTCTACGAGCCGCCCTCGGCCGAGGACGAGGACGCGGCCCTGCACAAGCGCGTCGGCGAGACGACGTGCGACGAGCAGAAGGAGCGCAGCCCGTTCCTCAACAAGCCCGGCAAGAACGGCACGCACACGCCGGCGGGGAAGGGGGGTGCCAAGTGAACACCACCTACTCCACCGACCCCACCGTCCGCGCCACCCTGGCGCGGCTGCCCGCGGCCGGCCCCATCGCGGACCGCGCGGCGGACCTGGTCAGCCAGCACGAGCGGTGCGTCGGTCAGGCGCTCGCCGAGCTGCCCCCGGCCACGCCGACGGAACGCGTCGACCTGGTCGAGCCGCCGGCGGCGGAAGGGGGTGCCCTGTGATCCCCCGACGTACCCACTGGTCGGAGCTGGTACCGGTCGAGGTCCTCGACCGACTCGGCGAGTTGTGGCGTGAGGCGCGCGACCTCGGCAAGCGGCCGCGGTCGGTCCTCGGCGGCGAGGAGCGAGACCGGCTCGACCTGGTCGAGGCGCAGCTGGACGACCTGGTCGCGTCCGTCGTCGCGCTCGGGCCGGTCGACGGGATGCCGGGCCTGGTCGCCGGCGCGGTCGACTCGGTCCGCACGACGCGGGCGCTG
>DASPHQ010000989.1:0-3132 GCA_035629595.1 Urbifossiella sp.
AGGGGAGTGAAGCGAAAGACGAACCGCGCCGGAATGGTGGTCTCCTCACTCCCCTCTCCTCACTCCTCATGTTCCTGGCCCCTCATACTACAACGGGGTCGCCGCCGCCGCCCGGGAGAAATCGTGGCCGCAGTTTCCCGCCCGCTCGTCGTCGCGCTGCTGGCCGCCGCGTTCGCCGCCGCCCACACCCAGGCGCCGCTGTTCTACTCGAACCAGAACCAGTACCTCCTCCACGGCCTCGCGTCCGCCGGCTACGGCCACCTCGCCGCCGACTGGCTGTCCACGACCGCCGACCCGACGCCGGTGTTCTCGGCCGGCGTCGCCGCCGCGTACCGGGCCGCGGGATTGTGGCCGCTCCAGGTCGCGTACTTCGCGCTGCTGATAGGGTACTTCGCCGCCGCCGCGTGGCTCGCCGGCCGAGTGACCGACCTCACTTCGACGCGGCGGCTGCTGGCGTGGGCGGCGCTGTTCACCGCGGCGCACGCGGCCGCGTTCCGGGTGCTGTCGGTGCGGCTGACGGGCGTCGATTACCCGTGGAACCTGCAGGCCGGCGTCGCGGGGCAGTACCTCCTCGGGCCGGGCATTCAGCCGTCGGCGTTCGGCGTGCTGCTACTGGTGTCGGCGGCCGCGTTCGCCGCCGGGCGGTCGGTGCTGGCGGGGGCGCTGGCCGGGGCCGCGGGCGTCATGCACGCCACGTACCTGCTGCCGGGGGCGCTGCTGGTGACGGGGTATCTCGTGGCGCTGCTGCGCGACGGGCGCGGCCGTGCGGCCGCGAGTGTCGGTGCGGTGTCACTGCTGGTCGCGCTGCCGGCGGCGACCTACGCGGGGGTGACGTTCGCGCCGACCGACCCCGAGGGCTTCGCGGAGGCGCAGCGCATCCTCGCCGAGGTCCGCATCCCGCACCACGCCGTCGTTTCACGCTGGTTCGACGCCGTCGCCGCGCTGCAACTCGCGTGGGTGGCGCTCGGGCTGTGGGCGCTGCGCGGCACGCGCGTGTTCGTGCCGCTGACCGTCGCCGCGGCCGGCGGCGTGCTCCTGTCGCTGATCGTGACGGCGTTCCCGAACCCGTCGCTGATGCTGCTGTTCCCGTGGCGGGTGTCGGCGCTGCTGGTGCCGGTGGCGACGCTCGCCCTCGCCGCCCGCGCGTCGGCGTACCTGCCGGCCGGCGTGGCGGCTGCGGCGCTGGCGGCGATGGCCGCGGCCGGCGTGTGGGTGATGGCGGCGCGCGTCGGGTACGCGACGAACACGGCCGAGGAGCCGCTGTTGGAGTACGTCCGCACGCACGCCGGCCCCGGCGACGTGGTGCTGATCCCGACGCGCTTCCCGGCGGTGGGGACGGGGCGCGGGTCGATGTCGGCGAGCTTCACGCCGCCGCCGCGGCCGAAGCCGGGCTCGAACCTCATCCCGGTGGACCTGCAGCGATTCCGGCTGGCGACCGGCGTCCCGATCTACGTCGATTTCAAGGCGGTGCCGTACGCCGACGCCGAGGTGCGGGAGTGGCACCGCCGGGTGGCGCAGGCCGAGGCGTGGTACGCGGCGGAGCCCGACGCCGCCGCGCTCCGCCGCGAGGGGATCACGCTGGTCGTGGCGCCGAAGGACAAGCCGCTGACGGCGCTCGGCGAGCCGGTGTACGCGGACGAGGCGTACCACCTGTACCGGGTGCGGTAAGTTAGAACGATGCGACTCGGCATCCTCTCCGACACGCACGACGAACTCGACCGCACCCGCGCCGCCGTCGATCTGCTCCGCGACGCCGGGGCGGGCGCGATCGTCCACTGCGGCGACCTGACGGGCTTGCCCGTGCTGGCCGCGTGCGCGGTGCTGCCGTGCTGGTTCGTATTCGGCAACCACGACTCGGACGCCGTGCCGTGGCTACGCCGGGCCGCGGCCGAACTCGGCGCCGTGTGCCTGGGGTGGGGCGGCGTCTTGGAACTCGGCGGGAGTCGAGTCGGCGTCTGCCACGGGCACCTGACCAGCGACCTACGTCACGTCCTCGCCGACCGGCCGGATTACCTGCTCACCGGGCACACGCACTTCCCGTTCGACCGGACCGAGGGTCGCGTGCGCCGGATTAACCCGGGCGCACTCCACCGGGCGGACGCTTTCACGGTCGCGCTGCTCGACCTGACAACGGGCGAGGCGCGGACGATCACGGTGCCGGGTTGAGCGGCAGGTGGTTCGCACCCCGCTCATACGTCGCGGTCACGTCAGCGAGGAAGTCGAGCCAGTCGGGCACGGCCAGCGCCGCGGCGGGGGCGCGCCACGTCCAGTTGCCGCTCGTCGTGCCGGGGGTGTTCATTCGCGCCGCGCTGCCGAGGCCGAGCAGGTCTTGCAGCGGGCACACCGCCAGCTCGGCCACCGACGCCCACGCCAGGCGGATCAGCGCCCGCACCGGGTCGGCGGCGCCGGGGGCGTAGCGGGCGAAGTCGGCGCGCTCGGCGGCGTCCAGCTTGGCGTACCAGCCGGCGGTCGTGTCGTTGTCGTGGGTGCCGGTGTACGCCACCGCGTCCGACGTGAAGCGGTGCGGCCGGAACCTCGGCTCCACGGCGCCGCCGAACGCGAACTGCAGGATGCGCATCCCCGGCAGGCCGAACCCCGTCCGCAGGGCATGCACCTCCGGCGTGATGAACCCCAGGTCTTCCGCGATGATCGGCAGTTCGCCGAGCTGCCCCTTCAGGGCCGCGAGCAGTTCCGCCCCGGGCGCGGTCTGCCAGGTGCCGTGCTCGGCGGTCGGGTCGCCGAACGGCACCGCCCAGTAGGCTTCGAGCCCGCGGAAGTGATCGAGGCGGATCAGATCGACCTGCTTCAGGATGCCGCGGACGCGCTTCACCCACCACGCGAACCGCTCGGCCCGGTGCGTCTCCCAGGCGTACAGCGGGTTCCCCCACAGCTGGCCGGTGGTGGCGAAGTAGTCCGGCGGCACCCCGGCGACGTGCGTCGGCGCGCGGGTGGCGTCGAGTCGGAACAGGTGCGGGTTCGCCCACACGTCGGCCGAGTCGTGGGCGACGTAGATCGGCAGGTCGCCGACGAGCTTCACGCCGAGCCCGGCGGCGTGCCGGCGGAGGGCGGCCCACTGGCGGGCGAAGAGGAATTGCCCGAACCGGTGGGCGCCGACCGCGTCGGCGTGGGCCG
>DASPHQ010000990.1:0-4500 GCA_035629595.1 Urbifossiella sp.
CGCATCGCGGCCACAGCTTTCTCCGCGGTGCGGATCGGCTTCAGTCCGTCGAGCGGCAGTGTCGGCGGCACGGCCATGCACTTGAACGCCGTGTAGCCGTCGGCCACGGCCTGCCGGGCCAGGTCGGCGAAGCGCTTGGCGTCGTCCGCGGCCGTCTCGTAGAAGTCCTCCATCCGCCCGCCGCCGAGGTGGCAGTACGTGCGGACGTGGTCCCGCACCGGCCCGCCCCACAGTTTCGCGCACGGCACGCCGCACACCTTGCCCAGAATGTCCCACAGTGCCAGGTCGATGCCGGCGATGGCCGTGGCGCGGACGATGCCGTGGCCGTGCCAGAAGTGCTGACGGTACATCATCTGCCACAGGTGCTCGACCCGCGTGGGGTCTTCGCCGACCACCAGTTCGGCGATGTCCTCGACGGCGCCGACCACGGCCCGGGTGTGCCACTCGAGCGTGGCTTCGCCCCAGCCGAACAGGCCGTCCTGGTCGGTAACAACCTTGACGAACACCCAGTTCCGCATCCGGGTGTGGCAGACGTGCGTCTCGACGCGGGCGATCTTCATGTGGGCGGATTATCCCCGCCCGCGCGAGGAGTTGCAAACGGGAACGCGGAAAAGCCCGGGGACGGCCGTCCCCGGGCTTTCGGTGCTGGAGCCTCAGCCTCACTCCCTCAGCATCGCCTTCGCCTCCCGCATCGCGGGGACGGCCCCGGCGGGGTTCGTCGCCGCCGGCGGATCGGCCACCGCCTCGGCTGCCGCCACGACCGACGCCGGCCCGATTTCGCGCTTCTTCAGGTACTTGTAGTAGCGGTACAGCCCATAGCCGATCGCCGGTACCGCCACGAACCACACCGCCGTGTGCCCCGCCTGCTTCAGCAGGTCGAGCAGCCACGCCCCGCCGAAGAAGAAGATGCCCACCCCGGCCACGCAGTAGACCAGGTCGGCGATGATGAACTTGACGAACGAATAACGCACAGCACCGGTGATGAGGAACACCCCCGTCCGCAGCGGCGGCAGAAACCTCGCCATAATGAGGAGCTTGATCCCGTGGTCGTGGATCTTCCCCTCCAGGCGCTGGCGGCGCTCGTTGCTGAGCACCCGCTGGACCCAGCGGTACTCGAACAGCTTCGGGCCGATCTTCCAGCCGATGCCGTACAGGAGGCAGTCGGCGCACAGGATGCCGAGCCCGGCCGCGGACCACGCCCCCCACCAGCGCACCTCCGGGTGCAGGGCATTCAGCCCCGCGGCGTAGAGGATGCCGGCCTCTTCGGGCACCGGCGGCAGGCCGATCCCCGTCAGAAACAGCACCGTCCAGATCGACCCGTACCAGTAGAGTGCTTCGGACATGGGCGGCCTCCCGGGCGAATCCCGAGGGTGGATGCACGCCGCGTTCCGAACTGATAGCCGGATTCTGTAGAATCGGGTTGCCGTCGCTCGTGTCACCAGTTATTCTTCACTACCCGCCTGACCCCGTTTTCCTGCATGCGCTCCCGCATGGCGACCACGCGCTCCACCGAACCGGGCTTCGACCACGGCCGCCGCCGGCCGTCGGTCGTGCGCGCCGTGCTCACGGACGTGTTCCAGGGCCGAATACGGGCCGGTGACCGCCTCGTCACGCAAACTTTGGCGGACCGTTTCGGCGTCAGCCACACTCCAATCCGGGAAGCGCTCATCGAGTTGGCCGGCATCGGCGTGGTCGATTTGTTGCCGAACCGCGGGGCGGTCGTCCGCCGGGTCACGGCGAAGGACGTGCGCGAAGTCTGCCAGGTCCGGCGGTCGCTCGAATGCCTGGCGACGCGCCACGCCTGCGGCCGCATCGACCGCGACACCCTCGCCGGGCTGGGGGGCGAGACGGAAACCCTGACCGCGGCCGATGCGACGCCCGATACGGTGACCCGCGCCCGCGACGTGGACGACCGCCTGCACGACGCCATCGCTGCGTCGTGCGGCAACAAGTTCCTCCGCGCCGAGCTGGCCCGCCTGAAGACGCTGTTCCGCGCCTTCCGCGACGTGGCCTGGGAGCAGGAGGAGGAGCGGAACGATTATCACCGGATCGGCGTCGAGGCGCGCGAGCACCTGGACCTGATCCGCGCCCTGGAGGCGGCCGACGCGAAGGCCGCCGGGCGGGCGATGGCCCGCCACATCCGCTCGGGCGAAGCCTACTGGACGCGAATCACCAGCCGCCTGAACTGAACCACCGACACGACCCCCGCGAGGGCCTGCCGATGTCCCGACTCTCCCGCTTCGCCGGCCCGGCCGGCCTTCTCGCGCTCGCCGCCGCCGTCGGCTGGCCGTTCACGCCGCGCGCCGCCGAGGCGCAGCAGCCCGCGGCGGCGCCCTCACCGGCGAAGATCGAATACAACCGCGACATCCGGCCGATCCTGGCCGACAACTGCTTCGCCTGCCACGGCGCCGACAGCGCCGCCCGCAAGGCCGACCTGCGGCTCGACCGCCGCGACGACGCCGTGCAGTCCGGCGCGATCGTCCCCGGTGACGCGGCCAAGAGCACGCTCATCGAGCGCGTCTGCTCGACCGAGCCGACCGAGGTGATGCCGCCGCCGAAGACCAAGAAGGTGGTGACGGAAGCGCAGAAGCAACTCCTCCGCCGCTGGGTCGCCGAGGGCGCCCAGTACCAGCCGCACTGGTCGTTCATCGCCGCCACCCGGCCCGCGGTCCCGGCCTTCACCGACGACAAGGCGAAGGCATTCGTCCGCACCCCGATCGACGCCTTCGTGCTGGCAAAGCTCCGCGCCAACGGCCTGGAGCCCGCACCCGAGGCCGACCGCCGCACCCTCGCCCGCCGGCTGGCTCTCGACCTCACCGGCCTGCCGCCGGAGCCGGCCGACGTGGAAGCGTTCGTGAACGACCAGTCGCCGACCTGGTACGAGACGTACGTGGACAAGCTGATGGCGACGCCGCTGTGGGGCGAGCACCGCGGCCGGTACTGGCTCGACGCCGCCCGGTACGCCGACACCCACGGCATCCACTTCGACAACTTCCGCGAGATCTGGGCGTACCGCGACTGGGTCATCGGCGCGTTCAACCGGAACCTGCCGTTCGACCGGTTCACGGTCGAGCAGCTGGCCGGCGACATGCTCCCCGAGCCGACACTCGACCAGCGCGTCGCCACCGGGTTCATCCGCTGCAACATCACGACGAACGAGGGCGGCATCATCGACGAGGAGTACGCCGTCCTGTACACCCGCGACCGCACCGAGACGATCAACCAGGTGTGGATGGGCCTGACGGCCGGGTGCGCCGTCTGCCACGACCACAAGTTCGACCCGATCTCGCAGCGCGAGTTCTACAGCATGGCGGCGTTCTTCAACAACCTGGCCGTGCCGGTGCGCGACGGGAACATCCCGAACCCGAACCCGATCATCCCCGTGCCGCGCGCCGAGGACCGCCCGCGGCTCGAACAAATCACCCCCGCCCTGACCGCGGCGAAGGCCAAGGTGGACGGCCGCAAGACGGAGGCGAAGGGTGACTTCGACACCTGGCTGAAGACGGCGAAGGCGGAGGACTACGGCAAGCAGGCGCCGGCCGCGGGGCTGGTGTTCCACGCCCCGCTCCGCGAGGACGCCGGCAAGTCGGTCAAGGTGGAGGTGGACGGCAAGGCCCGTGAGGCGAAGTTCAACACCGGGTACGACTGGTCGGTCGCCCGTGCGGACAAGAGCAAGGCGTTCACGATCCGCGCCGGCGAAAAGCTCGCCTTTAAGGAGGTGGGCGACTTCGACCGCACGCAGCCGTTCGCGGTGTCGTTCTGGGTGACGATCGACAAGAAGGGCGCGGGCAACGGCGCCATCGTGGCCCGCATGGACGACGCCAACGGCTTCCGCGGCTGGGACGTGTGGATTCAGAACGACCGCATCGGCACGCACGTCGTGAACGTGTGGCCGGGCGACGCCATGAAGGTTGTGGCGAAGGGCGTCATCGCGCCCGGGAAGTGGACGCACGTGACCGTCGCCCACGACGGCACCGGCAAGGCGGGCGGGGCGAAGATCTATTACAACGGCGAGCCGCAGCCGCTGGACACCGAGGCGGACGCGCTCAAGTCCACGACCCGCACGACGGTCCCGTTCACGGTCGGCCAGCGCAACACCACTGGTCGTGTCAACGGCGTCGCGCTTGAAGACCTGCGAATCTACGCCCGGCCGGTTACGGCGCTGGACGCGTCGCAGCTGGCCGGCTCGCGCCGCGTCGCCGACCTGCTCGCGAAGGACCCGGCCGTGCGGACCCCGGCCGAGAAGACGGAGCTGTTCAACTGGTGGCTCGTGTCGCAGGACCGCGTTTTCCAGCAGCTATCGGCCGCGTACCGCACACTGCAGGAGGAGGAGGTCGCCATCCGCGGCCGCGGCACGATCGCACACGTCGCGGTCGAGAAGCCGGGGGCCCCGGAGGCGTTCATCCTCCACCGCGGCGACTACGACAAGCGCCGCGACAAGGTGGGTGCCGCCACCCCCGCCGCGCTGCCGGCGTTCCCCGCCGACGTACCGAAGAACCG
>DASPHQ010000991.1:0-5354 GCA_035629595.1 Urbifossiella sp.
CCGTTATTTCTCCGACATTCCGGGCAACCGTTTCGATCCCTTCAGCTGACTGTGAAGGAGAACGACCCCGCGCGCCGGGTTCGGACCCTTCGCCCGGACGTGCCCGGCGGCGTAGAACAGCCGTACCCACCGCGAGGCGCCCATGCTCTCCCTGGCGAAGTTCACGATCGGCGTCGGCGACCGCTTCGCGCACCAGGCGAAGGCCCAGTTGCGGGCGTGCCAGCTCGCAGGCGAGCACGGCGTCGAGGTGATTCCGGTCTGGAACAAGTCGAACCGCGAGCACACGATCATCGGCAGCGAGCCTAGCACAACTCGCGCCGCCGCCGACGCCGCGGTGCGGGAACTCGGCTGGGCGATGCCCTACCACGTCGACGCCGACCACATCCGCCTTGATACGGTCGATCGCTTCCTCCCGGCGTGCGACTTCTACACCATCGACGTGGCCGACTCGATCGGCCAGGCCGCAAGCGTTGATGACGTGCAGGCATTTGGGAAGCGGCACGCGCGCGTGTTCGGCGAGTTGAGCATCCCGGGTGTCGATCGGTCCTACACCCTGTCGCCGCCCGGCGTCGAGCGGACGGCGGGGAAGTACCTCAAGGCCGTGAAGGACGCGGGCGCCATCTACCGCAAGATCGAAGCGGCGAAGGGCTCGGGAAACTTCATCACCGAAGTCTCGATGGACGAGACGGACGCCCCACAGACGGCACACACACTACTCCTGATTCTCGCCATGCTCGCGGACGAAGGCGTACCCGTCCAAACGATCGCGCCCAAATTCACCGGCCGGTTCAACAAGGGCGTCGATTACGTCGGCGACCTGCGGCAGTTCGAGAAAGAGTTCCGCGAGGACCTGGCCGTCATCGCGTTCGCGGTGCGGGCGTTCGGCCTGCCGCCGAACCTGAAGCTGAGCGTCCATTCCGGCAGCGACAAGTTCTCGCTCTACCCGGTGATGCGTCAGGCGGTACGCGAATTCGGCGCGGGTCTGCACCTGAAGACGGCCGGGACGACGTGGCTCGAAGAAGTCATCGGCCTGGCGGAGGCGGGCGGCCCGGGTCTGGAGCTGGCGAAGGAGATTTACGCCCAGGCGCTCGCGAAGAAGGACGAACTCTGCGCCCCCTACGCCACCGTCATCGACATCGACGCCGCGAAGCTGCCGTCGGCCGCGGTCGTGGGCGGGTGGTCGGGCGCCGAGTTCGTCGCGGCGCTGCGGCACGAGCCGTCGAACCCGGCGTTCAACCCGCACCTCCGGCAGCTGGTCCACGTCGGCTTCAAGGTCGCGGCGAAGCTCGGGGCGAAGTACCTCGACCTGCTGCGCGAGTGCGAGGCGAGCGTGGCCCGCAACGTGACCGGCAACCTCTTCGACCGCCACCTGAAGCCACTGTTCGTGGAGTAGGCGATGAACCTGTTCGACCTGTCCGGCGAAGTCGCGGCCGTGTTCGGCGGCACCGGCGTGCTCGGCGGCGCGATGGCTGACGCGCTCGCGGCGCACGGCGCGAAAGTCGCCATCATCGGCCGCAGCGAGGACCGCGGCCGCTACGCCGTCGAGCGGATCGAGGCCGCCGGCGGCACCGCGGTGTTCGTCCCCGCCGACGCCATGAGCAAGGACTCGATCCGCGCCGCGCGCGACGCCATCCTGAACAAGTGGGGCGCGGTCACGGTGCTGGTCAACGGCGCCGGCGGGAACAAGCCCGAGGCGACGGTGATGCCCGGCGGCGACTTCACCAAGCTGCCGCTCGACGGCTGGTCGGCCGTGTTCGACCTGAACCTCGTCGGCGGGACGCTGCTGCCGTGCCAGGTGTTCGGCGAGACGATGGTCGCGGCCGGCCGTGGCAGCATCGTCAACGTGGCGTCGATGTCGGCGATCCTGCCGCTGTCGCGGGTGGTGGCGTACTCGGCGTCGAAGGCGGCGGTGCTGAACTTGACGCAGTGGCTGGCCCGCGAGTGGGCGACGAAGGGCGTGCGGGTGAACGCCATCAGCCCCGGCTTCTTCCCGGCCGAGCAGAACCGGCGGATGCTTCTCCGCGACGACGGCACCTACACCGAGCGCGGCCAGTCGATCGTCGGCCACACGCCGATGGGCCGGTTCGGCGAGGCGCCGGAACTCGGCGGCGCGATCGTGTGGCTGGCGTCGCCGAAGGCGTCGGGGTTCGTCACCGGGCAGAACATCGTCGTGGACGGCGGCTTCTCGTCGGTCACCATCTGAGGGGGCGACGATGGGCCACGGCTTCGACCCGGCGCTGCCCCTCTCCCGCGCCCGCACCGTCCCGAACACGTGGTACACCGACCCGGCCGTGCTCGCCGCCGAGCGCGAGCACGTCTTCGCCCGCGGCTGGCAGCTGGTCGGCCGCGCCGATCAGCTGAAGGAACCCGGCTCGTTCGTCACCGCCGACATCGTCGGCGAACCGATCCTGGTCGTCCGCAGCGACGACGGCGTGCTGCGGGGCTTCTTCAACGTGTGTCGGCACCGGGCGGCGCCGATCCGCACCGAGCCGTGCGGCCACGCCACGAAGCTCCGCTGCCGCTACCACGGCTGGACCTACGACCTGACCGGCAAGCTTCGCGGCACCCCCGAGTTCGACGGCGTCGAGGAGTTCGACAAGGACGACAACGGCCTCCCCCCGGTGGCCGTGGCCGAGTGGGGGCCGTTCGTCTTCGTCCACCTCACCGAACCCGCGCAACCACTCGCCGCATACCTGGGGCCGCTGCCGGGGTGGGTCGAGGGCCGCGCCGCGTTCGCCGGGCTGGAGTGGAAGGCCCGCCAGAGCTACGACCTGGCGTGCAACTGGAAGGTGTACGTCGACAACTACCTCGACGGCGGCTACCACGTGAACACCGTTCACCCGGCGCTCGCCGGCGTGCTCGACTACCGCGAGTACCGCACCGTCTGCGACGGGAACACAGTGCTGCAGAGCAGCCCGATCACGCCCGGCGACGGGGCCGCCGGCCGTACCCGCACCGGCGATCTGGCCGCGTACTGGTGGGTGTGGCCGAACCTGATGATGAACCTCTACCAGGGCGTGATGGACACGAACCTCGTGCTCCCGCTCGGCCCCGACCGCTGCCGCGTCGTGTTCGACTTCTACTTCGCCGCCGGCACGCCCGACGACTTCGTCGCCGAGAGCGTCCGCGTCGCGGACCAGGTGCAGGCGGAGGACGTCGGCGTGTGCGAGGAGGTGCAGCGCGGGCTGAACAGCCGCAGCTACACGACGGGCCGGTTCAGCGTGAAGCGCGAGAACGGCGGCTACCACTTCCACCAGGCGCTCGGCCGCGTCCTCGCCGGGCACGTCAACGTGTAGACCTGCGTCGCAGCGCCGCCCGACCGGACAACCCACCGAGCCCGCACGACTCGTTCGACCTGCCCGGCCGGATGCGCCGGCCGTCGGGCGTCGCGGCCGGCGGTTCCCGTCTGCCGCCGTCAACCCCGCGAACCGGTCGGGCCGATACCACACACGTCACCCGCTCCACCCCCGTAGTGAGGACCGCCGTGGCCCCGCTGACCGAACTCGCCGCCGCCGAACTGTCCCCGGAACAGGCCGCCGACCTGGCGCGCGTGCTCGACCTCCAGTCCGGCTGGGAGAATCAGCGGAACGACCCGGCGGGCGACGCCCACGGCCCCGGGCTGCGCGAGCGCCAGCGGCGCTACGACGCGTACCGGGCCGCCTTCGCTGGCTACGTCGCCCGCCACCGGGCAATCGACCTGCCCGAACTCAACCTCAGCACGCCCGAACGGGTGGCGGGGTGGTGCCGGGTCGTCCGCGAGGTGTGCCGGCGGGCCGGGCCGGACGCCGACGCACCGGCCCAGGTGGTCGGGAAGGCGCACCGGCTGGCGGACCGGATCGCGGCGCGGCTGAAGGTCGCCGCGGCCGACCGGGACGGTCCGGCGGAGGGTATGGCCGGCGTGATCGCCCGGCTGGACGCGGTCGTCGCCTGGTGCGACGGTCTGAGCGGCGTGCGTGCGAGCCGGGCGGAGCCCGTACCCGCGGTGGTCGAAGGGTCCTTCGCGGGGACGGCCTTTCACCCGGACCCGCCGTCGTCCGGCTGGCGGGCGGCGTGAAGCGGTCACCTCGTAGCTGAACTGGGCTGAAAGCCCACCCGCCACGGCGGGTGGGCTTCGCCTATTCCCTGCGCGCCGGGTTCCCGGACCAGTTCCCAGTTCCACAATCCACCGGCCATCCGGTTGCGGCCAGCCACGCGGAAGCCCAGCCGGGCGTAGAACGGGCCGGTCGCCTCGTCCTGCGTCTCCAGGTAGCACGGCAAGCCGTCCCGGTCGGCCGCCGCAAGTCCCGGCTGAAGGACGGCACGGGCCAGCCCCCGGCGGCGGGCGGCGGGGGCGACGCCGAGCATCACCAGATACCAGTGCGGCCCCGGAACGTGGTGCCGCCGCGCCCGGTCGAACTGCCGGCTCAGCCGCCACAGGAGTAGGCCGCCGCGCACCCCGAGCTCCCCCACGAGGCGGATCACGCCGCCGCGGACGAGCCCCCGCGGGGAAAAACTCTCATGGACGGGCGGTAGCCAGCAGGCGACCGCCGAACGGTCGGCCGTGGCGTATGCCGTCCCCACGGCGACGGTGTAGCGGACGAGCATGCCGCAGAACGCCGCAGCCGCCGCCCGCGGGTTGTCCGGGGCGAGCGCCCGAATGAGCGGGTAGTCGGCGAACGTCGCCGCCAGGGTGCGCGTGGCCGCCGGAACGTCCGCCTTCGTGAGGGCATCGATCGTCGTCGTCGGTACGCGATGTCGGAACACCGCGTCACCCCGGCAGTGTTCGCGACTCGGGCTTGGCGAGCGGGTGCTGATCCCGTCGGCCGTCGGCCACCACCGCCACCCACTCGGCCAGCCGCCGACCGAGCAGCCGGCAGGCCTCCATCACCTCGGCGTCCCGCGGCTCCTTCGCGGCCACCGCCCCGTAGTGGCAGGTCGTCGCCCGCCCGGCGTAGTCGGTGACGCCGAAGACCAGGAACCCGAAGTTCATCAGCACCATCAGGAGGGACTGGCAGGCGATTTCGGCCCCGCCGCCCCACCCGCCGCTGGACGAGAAGGTGCAGGCGACCTTGCCGTCCACCTTCCCCCAGTGGTCGAACATCGCCTCGTCCCAGAACCGCTTCATGCGCCACGACAGCACGCCCATGTTCGTCGGGCTGCCGACCGCAAGGCCGTCGCACCAGTACACGTCGTCCGGGGTCGCGGCGTCCACATCGCGGACGCGAACCTCGGTCACGGGGATCAGTCCGGCCCCCTCGGCGACGAGCCGGGCCATGGCCGCGGTGTTACCGCTCGCCGAGTGGTACAGCACCAGCACCTTGCCCATCGACTTCCCCCGCTCAGGTCCGTGCGTCACCGCGGTCCAGGAGACAGGA
>DASPHQ010000992.1:0-5177 GCA_035629595.1 Urbifossiella sp.
GCCGCCTTCAGCTGCGCGAACAGCGCCGCCACCTCCTGCGTCTGCCGCCGCGCCAGCACCTCCTTCTCCAGCGCCGGCTTCACGGTGGCGAAGTCCACGTTGGGGGTCGGCGGGATGATGCCGGTACACTTCACGCACAGGATGCCGGCCGGCGTGTCGAACAGCTGGCTCAGCTCGCCCACCTCCAGCTGGAACACCACCTTCTCGATGAGCGGGTTCGGGGCGTCGCCGTGCCGGCCGATCGGCGCCACCTTCCCGGCCCCCGCCGCCAGGTTCCCGTCGTTCTGCGCCCGGGCCACGCGGTCGAACTGGGCCTCCCCCTTGCGGGCCTCCAGCCACTCCTTCTGGGCGCGGCGGAACTCGCCCTTGCCCCAGATGATGATGCTCGCCGCCCGCTTCTCGCCGTAGTGCCGCTCGAACGCCTTCTTCAGCTCGTCGTCCGTCGCCGCCGCCTTCGGCGGGCACATCTTGCCGAGCAGCACCCGCGGCCGCACCTCGTCCTCCAAGTAGTCCGGCAGCGACTTCTTCACCCTCGGCAGCACCTTCGTGACGAAGTCGACCTTCTCGATCTTCAGCCCCTTGAGGTCCTCGCCGAGCGCCGCCTCAATCTCCTCCGGGGTGGCGACGACGCCGCGCTTCGCCGCCTCGACGTTGACGATCTTCACGTTCAGCAGCGACTCGAGCCGCTCGTACCCGCCGCGGGCGATGAGGAACTCGCCGAGGTCGGTGCGGGTGACCGGCACGTTGCCGTACAGCACGGCCAGCACCTTCGGGTCGGGGTGCTGCGCCCGCGGCGCCGGCGGGGCGCCCGGGGCGGCGGGCCGCTCGGGAACGTGCTGCGTCAGCAGCGGGTTGGCCGCGGTGCGCAGCTGCGCGAACACCTCCGGCAGCATCCGGCTCAGCTTCCGGTCGAACACGTCCTTCTCGACCGCGGCCCTGGCCTGCTCGAACGTCACCGCGTCCGGCGGCACCACGCGGATGAGCCGCAGGCAGACGCTCATCGTCTCGGTCTCGACCCACACCGCGTCGCCGGGGTTCTTCAGCTCGAACAGCGCCTTCTCGACGCGCGAGTCTTCGCCGTCGATGTGCCGGCCGATGGGGGCGATGCGGCCGCCGTTCTTGGCCAGGTCGTTCGGCTGCTTCAGGGCCAGCTTCTCGAACTCCTCCTGCTTCTCGATGGCGAGCTTCTTCACGTCCTCGGTGAGCGGCGTCGGCTGCTTCGGCCACTGGATGACGAACGCCTCGCGGCGCTCGCCGTGCTTGGCCTCGAACGCCTTGCGGACCTCGTCGTCGGTCACCTTGACCTGCTCGCGGGTCATCTTGCTCATCAGCAGCCGCTGGCGGACGACGTCGTTCTCCCACTCGTAGAGCGTCTTGCCGTACCGCTGCTGGACGACGCGCCCGAACTCGTCGCGGTTGAGGCCGGCCGCCTGCAAGTCCTCGTTGACGCCGGCGGCGACCTCGAGGGCGGTGACGGAGATGCCGCGCTTGGCGGCCTCGATCTCGACGAGCTTGCGGTTGACGACGAGGTCGATCTTGTCCATGCCGCCGCGGGCGATGAGGTACTCGCCGAGCTCGTCGCGGGTGACGGGGGTGTTGCCGTGGATGAAGGCGGCGACGCGCTTGCCGACGTCCGGGGCCGGTGGCTGCGCGGCCGCGGTCGCCGCCGTCACGAGGATCACCGGGATGACGCCGCCCCACCGCCAGCCGCCCGCGCGGGTGCCCATACTCGCCCCTCCGTGGTTCGCCGCCGGATACCCGCCCGTCGGCCGCGGGGCAAGAGAACTTGAGCCGAATTCCGGGTGAATCCCGCAGCCGGGCTTGTTCCCCCGCAGACCCCCGGCTATTCCCCGCCGCCCGTCCCTTCCCCGGAGTCCGCATGACCGCGGCCCTGCGCCTCCAGGCCGTCCGCGCCCGCTACGGCGACCGCGTCGCCGTCGCCGGCCTGACGCTGGACGTGGCCGCGGGTGAAGTGGTGGCGCTGATCGGCCCGAACGGCTCCGGCAAGAGCACCACCCTGGCCGTCGCCGCCGGCGTGCTCACGCCGGTCGCCGGGAGCGTGAGCGCGTGCGGCATCGACCGCGCCGCCGACCCGCACGGGTTCGCCGCGAAGGTCGGCCTCGTGCCGCAGGACGGCGCCACCTACGACGAACTGACCGCGGCGCAGAACCTCGAGTTCTTCGGCCGCCTGTACGGCCTCGGCGGCCGCGAGCTGCGCCGCCGCGTCGCCCGCGGGCTGTCGCGCGTCGGCCTGACGGACCGCGCCCACGACCGCGTCGGCACGCTGTCCGGCGGCCTGCGGCAGCGCGTGAACCTCGCCGCCGCCCTGCTCCACGACCCGGCCGTGCTGCTACTCGACGAACCGACCGCGGCCCTCGACCCCGCCAGCCGCGACGCCGCCCTCGCCGACCTGGCCCGGCTGCGCGACGAGGGGCACGCCGTCCTGTTCACGACGCACCACACCGACGAGGCGGAGCTGGCGTGCGACCGCGTCGCGGTGCTGGACGCCGGCCGGCTGGTGGCGTGCGGCAAGCCCGGCGACGTGCTGCGGCCGCGCGGCCGCGAGGTGCTGTACGCCCACCTGCGGATGCCGGTGCCGCGCTTCCTCGAAAAGAGCCTGCGCCGCGAGCTCGCCGGCGTGGCCGAGCTGGAGGTGACCGGCAACCGCCTGCGCCTGGCGGCCGACACCGCCGAGAACCTCGGCCGGGCGCTGGCGCGGGTGCTGGCCGAGGGGCTGGATTTGGACGGGTATCGCAGCCCGGGGAGTTCGATCATCCGGGGCGTGAGCAGCGAGAAGGTGAGGCAGTGACCGCGAACCTGATCCTCGCCATCGCCGGGAAGGACTGGCGGCTCTTCTGGGCCGACCGCCGCGCCGCCGCGCTCGCGTTCGTCGTGCCGGTCGTCCTCGCGTCCGCGTTCGGCCTCGTCTTCGCGCGCCCGACCGCCGACAGCGGCGCGCCCCAACTCCCCGTCGCGATCGTGGTCGAGGACGACGGCCCGTTCGCGCGCGCCGTGGCCGACGAGCTGTTGGCGTCGCCGCGCCTCCGCGCCGTGGAGATGACCCGCGCCGCCGCCGAAGCTGCGGTTGCGGATCGTCGGCCGGGCGTGGCGATCGTGCTGTCGGTCGGCTTCCAGAAGGCCGCGGAGTGGGGCGTGGACCGGCCGGCGGTCGAGATCCTGCACCACCCCACGACCGCCGCCGAGCGCCAGTGGGCCGAGGGCGTGCTGACCGAGACCGTGATGCGGAAGCTGGCCCGCGACCGGTTCGGCGATGGTACGCCGGTCGAGCCGCCGTTCCGCGCCGAGGCCACGAGCGTCGCCGGGGCGGCCGGCGGGTTCGACTCGTACACGCACAGCTTCTGCGGGATGACGCTGCAATACCTGCTGTTCTGGGGCATGGAGAGCGGCCTGCTGCTCCTGCGCGAGCGCCGCCGCGGGGCGTGGGTGCGCGTCCGCGCCGCGCCGGTGCCGCTGGCCGCGGTGCTGGCCGGGAAGGCGCTCGCCACCGCCGGCCTGGCGCTGCTGATGGTCGCGGTGACGTTCGGCGTCGGCCGGGTGGCGTTCGGGGTGACGGCGGCGGGGTCGTGGGTCGGGTTCGCGCTGCTGGCGCTGGCCGGGTGCGGGCTCGCCGCGGCGACGGGCCTGCTGGTCGCGGCCGTGGGCGGCACCGAGGCGCGGGCGCGGAGCGTGAGCATCCTGGTGATCCTGGGCGTGAGCATGCTGGGCGGCCTGTGGGTGCCGGCGTTCCTGCTGCCGGAGTGGGTGCGCGACGCGGCGCTGGCGCTGCCGACGACGTGGGCGATGCGCGGCCTCGACCGGGTGACGTGGCAGGGCCGCGGGCTGGCCGAGGCGCTGCCGTACGTCGGCGCCGTGACCGCGTTCGCGGCGGCGTTCCTGGCGCTGGCGGTGTGGCGGCTGACCGCCGACGAGCGCCGCCGGGCCGCAGGGCTCGGGTGTTGAGCCACTCGCGGGGTTGCAGGGCGAGCGAGCCGAGCCCTGCAACGCCGCAAGCGGCGGAAGAATTCACAACGGGAACCAACCATGACCCGCACGACCAGTCTCACCGCCGCCGCGCTGTTCGTTCTCGCCGGCGTGTCGGTCGCGCAGCCGCCGGCGGCGCTGCCCGACCTGGCGCTCGAGGACCAGTTCGACCGCAAGGCCGACCCCGCCGCGTACCGCGGGTCGGTCGTGATCCTCGTCTACGGCGACCGCCGCGGCACCGACGCATGCAAGGCGCTCGGCGAGCAGCTGCACGTCTGCTGGCACCCCACCGCGAAGGGCCAATCCCCCGCGAAGGCGCAGGCCGCGCCGGTCGTGGCGCTGGACGGCCTGCCGCCGGGCAAAGCGGCGCCGGACGTGAAAGTGATTCCGGTGGCGTGCTGCGGCAAGGTGCCCGGCCCCATCAGGGGCGTCATTCGCACCCAAATTGCGAAGGGCGCCCCCGACGTGCCGGTGTGGCTCGACTTCACCGACGCCATGAAGACGCACTTCGGCCTGACCGCCGGCGAGCCGAACCTCGTCGTCCTCGACGCCGCCGGCCGCCCGCGCGGCAAGGTGAACGGCGCCCTCGACCAGGCCACACTCGACGGCGTGATCCGCACTGTGCAGCAGCTCCGCGCCGAGGCCGTGCGCTGACCGCCGGGCCGCGGTCGCTATGCTTTCGGTATGTCCGCCGCGTCCGACTGCCCGTTCTGCGCGAAGCTCGCCGCCCCCGAGGGTTGGCCCGCCGCGGACGTGGTGTGGCGCTTCCCGCACTCCGTCGCCGTGCTCGGCCCCTGGCAAATCTACCCCGGCTACTGCGTCCTCGTCAGTCGCGACCACGCCTCGGAACTGAGCCAGCTCGGCCCGCGCCAGGCCGCCTTCCTCGACGAGATGGCGACGCTCGCGGAGGCCATCGAAGGCTGCTTCCGCCCGCACAAGCTGAACTACGAGCTGCTCGGCAACCAGGTGCCGCACCTGCACTGGCACCTGTTCCCGCGCACCGCCGACGACCCCGACCGGCTGCGCCCGGTGTGGTTCGCGCTGGACGCCGCCGACCGCGACCCCGCGGCGAAGGCCCGGCTCGAAACCGGCCCCGTCCCCCGGTCCGAAGCCGTCGCCCGGCTGCGCGACCACCTCCGCGCCCGGAATACAGCGTCGGCATGAACGACTCACCCCTCCGTCTCGGCACCCGCGGC
>DASPHQ010000993.1:0-7593 GCA_035629595.1 Urbifossiella sp.
TCGCGGCCGAGCTGGTCCGCACCGGCCGCATCGGGTCGGTCCGCACCATCGAGTGCCGCATCGGCAGCAACCCCGTCAGCGGGCCGATCGCGGAGGCCCCGGTGCCGAAGGGGCTGGACTGGGACATGTGGCTCGGGCCGACCGCCCGCGTGCCGTACCGGCAGGAGGGCGGCAAGACGAACTGCCACTACGAGTTCCGCTGGTGGTACGAGTACAGCGGCGGCAAGATGACCGACTGGGGCGCCCACCACCTCGACATCGCCCAGTGGTGCCTCGGCATGGACGGCAGCGGCCCGACCGGCGTGGAGATGGTGGCGGCGAAGGCGCCCTACGCCGCCGGCGACGGGTACAACTGCCACGAGCACTTCAAGGTGAAGTACAGCTACCCGAACGGCGTGTCGGTGTACGCCATGACCGGCTCCGGCGACGAGGGGAAGGGCGACGCCGTGCGCGGCCTGGTCGGGGCCGACGGGATGCCGCGGCGCGACAAGGGCGGCCGGGTGATCGACGGCATCGACGGCACCGAGAACGGCATCCTGATCCGCGGCGAGCGGGGGACGATCTTCGTGAGCCGGGGGCTGTTGCTGGCGAGCAGCGCGGCGATCCTGTCGGAGCCGATCAAGGACGACCCGCTGCTGTACCCGTCGCGGCCGACGAACCACATGGGGAACTTCCTGGACTGCGTGGCCAGCCGGGCGACGCCGATCACGGGTGTGGAGGTGGGGGCGAGTTCGGTGACGGTGTGCCACCTCGGCGTGATCGCGCTGCAGACGGGGAAGAAGCTGACGTGGGACGCGGCGACGAACCGGTTCACCGGCCCGGACGCGGCGATCGGCAACGCGAAGCTGTCGCGCCCGATGCGCGCCCCGTGGCGGCTGGAGGCGTGAGGTTCTTCCGCCGCCCGCGGCGTAGCGGTGCTACGCCGCGGGCGGCGTTCGGCGTGCCGTCGGCCCCGGTACAATGGGCGCGGAGGTCGGCGGCATGCGCGAGTTCGTCCGGGTGGACCCCGCCGGACTCCACCTGCCGTCGGGAGTGCGGGCGCAGGGCGCCGACCCGGCCAAGCTGGCCCGGCAAATCGCCAAGCACGGCGACTCGCTCGACGGGATGCCGCCGGTCGAGGTGACCCGCGGACGGGACGGTCACCTGCGACTCAACGACGGGGTGACCCGGGCCACCCGGGCGGCGAAGTTGCGGCCCGGAGAGACGATCCCGGCCGAGGTGATCGCCACCCTGCCGGACCTGGACGTGACCCGGACGCCGCGGGTGGGGGACGTGCTGCCATGACCACGACCGAGCAAGCCGATCTGTTCGCCGCCCTGACGGAACTCGCCCGCCGCTACCCACACTGGCGGGTCGGTCAACTCGTCGCCAACGTGGCGGGGTGGGCCGACGCGGACGTGTGGGACGCCGAGGACGAGCAACTTCTCGCCGCGGCGCGGGCGCACCTGGGTACGGAAGTCGGGCCGGCCCAGGCCGCGCAGTCGGCCGGCGGGGTCTGTTCGCTCCCGGGAATGCCGAGCCCCCTGGGCCGCTGAGAATCGTCAATCGGCATCCTGCTCCGTCCGATCCACAACCCGCATCCCCACCCCACTCCGTCTTTCCCCGCTTGCGGCGTTGCACCGCAGTGCAGCGCCGCGAGCGGCGGGTCAGCGGACGAAGCTCTTCCACTTCCGGCTCTTCACTGTCACTTCGGAAGGATTATTAACGGGACGATCGACATGGTCTGGTTAGGTTCCAAGTAGGGCGTCGGTCGCCAATCCCGCCGGGTCGCATAGGCTGACCCGGCAGGAACTTCCGTCCAGCCGGCGAATCGGGGGCGCGAGCCGCAAGGGGTCGTATCGCTGCGCGGTCGCGCTGACGTGCGTCTTTCTGACGAGGTAAAATGTTTCCGCGACCCGGTGGGGGGGCGGCGGAAACAATAATTTCGACCCGACCGTTATTCCGCCTTGCGTCCCTGGTTGGCGTCGTACCACGCCCGCAGCTCGGCGTCGCCGCGCAGCAGGCCGCGGCGCGTCAGCCACACCGTCGCGGCGCCCATCAGGATCAGCCCCACCGCCCAGCCGACGTTCAGCGCGCCGGCCGCGGGGAGGTAGCACGCCGCCACCGGCACCAACCCTGCAACCTCCGGCAGTCCCGCCTTCAGCAGCACCACCAGCAGTAGCGGCAGCCCGAGCGTCAGGAGCGACGCGAGGCCGCTCGCCTGGGTGCCGGTGCAGAACGCCCGGAAGCCGACGGCGAAGTAGAACATCCACAGCACCGCCCCGCCGATCGCCGCCGCCAGCGCCTCGTACCACTCGACGCGCCCCGCCACCGCCAGCGCCACCCACAGCAGTTCCGCGACGTACAGGTAGTGGTGCCCGCGCCGCCACGCCGCCGACAGCGACGCGTGCCAGTAGTCGCGGGCGTCCAGGTCGGTCAGCAGGAGGAGTTCGAGCCGGCGGCAGCGGTCGGACACGGTGGCGTCCCAGAGGCCGAACTGGAACGCCGCCGGCACCGCCGCCAGCACGCACATCGCCGCCGCCACCGCGGGCGCGCCGCCCCAGTTCTCGAACAGCTGGAACACGAGCCGCCCGAGCCACGCCGGCCAGGCGTCGCCGGCCATCAGGTACACCGCGTAGGTGAGGCCGAACCCGCCGGCGAGCCACAGGTTCACGCGGCCGCCGTACTCCATGACACGCCGCACCGCCCACCACGACAGCGGCCGCGTCCCCACGTCCTCGGTGTGCGCGGCGCGGTCGGCGGTCAGCGGCCGGTAGTGGCGGTCGTGGAAGTGCGGCTTCAGCCGGAACGCGGCGCGCAGCGCGAACAGCGCCACGACCGCCGCCGCGACCTGGTGGAGCGTCACGAAGTCGTCCCACACCGCGGCCGGTCCGCGGGCCGGGTCGAACCAGTTGCGGACGACGCCGAACGGGTTTTCGTTGTGTGCCGCGAGCACCGCCGCCTGCACGGCGTTGGCCCACGCCGGCGGCAGTTGTTGCAGCCACAGCGGCAGCTTCTCCGCCGCCAGCACGCCGACGACGAGGTAAACGAGGACGCCGAGCAGCGCCACCGCTTCCGCGGCCTTCCGCCCGGCGCGCGGCTCGTAGGCCCATACGGTGACGCCGATCCCGGTGACGACGCCCCACGCGAACGGCATCAGCGCCAGCGGCCACAGGTCGGCGGGCGCGACGACGCCGAGCCACGCCAGCGCCGCGAGCGCGGGAAGGCCGGCGAGCTGGACGACGGCAAACCGGCAGACGCCGACCGCGGCTTCGGCGAGGAACACGCCGCGCGGCCGGAGCGGCGACACGAGAAGGAACTCGAGCGCCTGGCTCTTGGGGAGCTGTGTGAGCCGCCAGCCGACGAGCGCCCCGCCCTCGACGATGCCGAGGACGAGTGCGAAGTGGGCGGCGGCGCTGCGGCCGGCGGGGGTGGGGTTGTTGACGACGGCGCACGCCAGGAGGGCGCACAGGACGGCGTGGACGGCGACGGCGCGCCGCAGCGCCTGGCGGCGGACCGGGGACGCGACCGCGGCGGCGAAGAACGGGCGGAGCATGTCGAAGTCTAGAGCGCGAACCCGCCGCGGGGTACGATGACCGACACCCCGAACCCCCGAACCTGATGCGCCCCGCGCTCCTTCTCCTCGCCGTCGTCGGCGCCGCCCCGCCGGCCGGGTGGCATCGGTTCCCCGCGCTCCCCGACCGCGAGGGCGTCGCCGGGGCGTTCGCGGGCGTCAGCGGCGGCGCGCTGCTCGTCGCCGGCGGGGCCAACTTCCCCGGCAAGAAGCCGTGGGAAGGCGGCATCAAAACCTGGACCGCCGCCGCGTTCGTCCTCGACGCGCCCGACGGCACGTGGAAGCCGGCCGGCGCGCTGCCGCGGCCGCTCGGCTACGGCGCCAGCGCCACCCACCGCGGCGGCGTCGTCTGCGCCGGCGGCAGCGACCCCACCCGCCACCACGCCGACGCCTTCCGCCTGGAGTGGAAGGCCGGCAAACTTCACACGTCGCCGCTGCCGCCCCTGCCGCGGCCGGTGGCGTACGGCTGCGGGGGGCTGGTCGGCGACACGCTCTACGTCGCCGGCGGGCAGGAGGCGCAGGACGCACTCGCGTCGAAGGCGGTATTCGCGCTCGACCTGTCGGCCGCGGAGCCGCGCTGGGTCGCGGCCCCCGACCTGCCGTCGGCGCGCATCCTCGCCACGGCCGCGGTGTGCGACGGCAAGCTGTACGTCGTCGGCGGCTGCGAACTCGTCCGCGACGGCGACCGCGTGGCGCGCCGCTACCTGCGCGACGGCTACCGCCTCGACGCCGCCGGCTGGAAGCGCATCGCCGACCTGCCGCGGCCGGCCGCGGCGGCGCCGTCGCCGGCCCCGACCGACGGCGCCGGCTTCCTCGTCCTCGGCGGCGACGACGGCTCGCAGGTGCAAACCGCGCCCGACCGGCACCCCGGCTTCGCGCGGTCGGTCCTTCGCTACGACGCGACGGCCGACCGCTGGGCCGCCGCGGGCGAGGTGCCGGCGCCGCGGGTGACGGTGCCGTGCGTGCGCTGGGGCGACCGCTGGGTGGTGCCGTCGGGTGAGATGCAGCCGGGGGTGCGGTCGCCGGAGGTGTGGGCGTTCCGCTAGAGTAACCGGACACCCCCCGCGGAGGAGAACGGATGCGCGCCGCCGTCGTCGCCCTCGGCCTGGCCGCCGCCGGGCTGGTCAGCAGCCCCCCGGCCGCCGGACAGCCGAAGGTCGTCGAGCCCGAAGAGATTCCGCCGCGGTACGGCCAGACGTTCCGCCCGAAGGCCTTCCCGCAGGGGACCGCCCGCGAGGCCGTGGCGTCCGCCGTCGCCGCGGTCGAGAAGGGCGACTTCGCCTACCTCGCGGCCCACCTCCTCGACCCGGCGTTCGTCGACGCCCGCGTCGACGCCATGTCGGCCGGCCCGTCGGGCCCGTACCGCCGGGCCGCCGAGGCGGAACTGATCCGCCTCCGCGACGTGCAGCGGAAGAACCCCGAGTTCGTGCCCGCGGCCCGGCGCGTGCCCGAGGACGCGAAGGGGTTCGACGACCGCCTCACCGCCGACGCCCGCAACCTGGCGTTCGCGCAGCTGACGCGGTTGATGAAGGACAAGTTCGCGGACGACCCGGAGGTGCTGAAGGACCTGCGCCGGTTCGCCCGCGGCGGCACCTTCCCCGAGCCCGGCGCGCCCGGCGACGCGGCCAAGGTGGAGCTCCCCGACGTGAAGGACCGTGCCCTGTACCTGAAGCGCGCCGGCGGCCGCTGGTACGTCGAGAACCGTCAGTTCGAGGAGAAGACGGCGCCGCCCGCGGAGCCGAAGAAGGATTAGTACCAAGACAGATTGCCACAAAAAGGCACGAAAAGACACATAAAGGAAGACCCGAGGCGAGACCGAATTCAGGTTTTGATCGGTCTTCCTTTTTGTGTCTTTTCGTGCCTTTTTGTGGCTACTCATCCTGAGCCTCCGCCCATGATCGACCTCCGCAGCGACACGCTGACCAAGCCCACCTCCGGGATGCTCGCGGCGATGATGGCCGCGGCCGTCGGCGACGACGTGTACGGCGAAGACCCCACCGTCAACGAGCTGGAGGCCCGCGTCGCCGACCGGTTCGGCAAGGACGCGGCGCTGTTCGTCCCCACCGGCACGATGGCGAACCAGATCGCCGTCCGCATCCACTGCCGGCCGCAGGACGAGGTACTCCTCGAAGCCTCGAACCACATCTACCTGTGGGAGGCCGGCGCCCCCGCGGCGCTCAGCGGCGTCACCCTGCGCACCATCCCCGGCCGGTCCGGCGTCCTCACCGTCGCCGACCTCGAACCGCACCTCCACCCGGACGACATGCACTCCGTCCGGTCGCGGCTCGTGTGTCTGGAGAACACCCACAACCGCGGCGGCGGCTGTGTCTACCCGCTGGCCACGATCGCCGAGGTGTCCGCGTGGGCGAAGGCGAACGGGCTGGCGACGCACCTCGACGGCGCCCGGTTGTGGAACGCCGAGGTGGCGAGCGGCGTCGGGCCGCGGGAGTGGGCGCGGCACTTCGACACGCTGATGGTCAGTTTCAGCAAGGGGCTCGGCGCCCCGGCGGGGTCGGCGCTGGTGGGGCCGAAGGACTTGATCGCCCACGGCCGGCGGGTGCGCAAGCTGTTCGGCGGGGCGATGCGGCAGGTCGGCTTCCTCGCCGCCGCGTGCCTGTACGGCATGGACCGCCAGTTCGCCCGGCTGGCCGACGACCACGCGAACGCCAAACTGCTGGCCGACGCCGTGCTCGACGTGCCGGGTCTGACGCTGTCGGCGGGTGCGGTCGAGACGAACCTGGTGTGGGCGGACGTGGCGCCCGCGCTGGGGACCGCGAAGGCCGTGGCCGGGCGGCTGAAGGAGGCGGGCGTGTTGGCCGCGGCGCTGGGGACGAACGTGATCCGGTTCGTGACGCACCTGGACGTGTCGCGCGCCGACTGCGAACGCGCCGCGGCGGCGGTCCGCGCGCTGGCGCCGTGACCGCCGCTACCGCACGTCGAACCCGATCGCCGGCAGCGCCATCGTGCCGTCCTTCCCGGCGACGATCTCGACCCGCTCGCCGAACCGGCCGGCCCTCCCGTCCTTGAACCCGACCTTTTCGTGCCAGGTGACGAGCCGGTACTTCCCGGCCGGGGCGTTCTTCAGCTCGAACCGGCCGTCGGCGTCGGTCACCGCGTAGTACGGGTGCTCGAAGACGCGGACGACGCCGCCGGTCGGGATGAGGTTCGACTTGTACGGGATCAGCGCCGACTCCATGACGAGCGGGGCCGGGAACGGGAACACGCCGCCGGGCGGGACGAGCGCGTTAAGGTTCCCGTTGTTGGCGCTGTTCCACAGGAAGTTGGTCGGCTGCGCGGCGAGGTTCTGGACCGTCAACGAGTCGCCCGGCCGGGTCGCGACGACGCGCGGCGCGAACACCAGCTTCGGCGTGTACTCGATGACGTGCGTGTGGACCGGCCGCAGTCGGTCGTCGGGGTGAATCTCGTCGGCAGCGAGTTTCGCCTGCCGGTCCTCGTTGTCGGGGCGGAGCCAGAGGACGACGTTGCGGACGCCGCGGGTCTTGGGGTCGATGAGGACGGTCTCGTCGGGCACGCCCGGGAAGCCTTGCAGGAACTTCGGCGGCGGCACCGGCAGCCCGGCCGGCAGCACCACCCGGCCGGTCACCGTGACCCACGCCGCCGGCGGCCGTGCGTCCGCCGCCGCGACAGCACCGAGCAGCACCAACAGACACGTCACGCGGCGCATGAGGGTTCTCCGGGTCAGGGGGCCGGCGGCACGACCGGCTCTGGCGGCGGGGGCGGCGGCGGACCCATCGGCGTAATCGTTAGCAGTTCCACGAGCCGCGCCCGACCGTCGGCGCCGAACACGATACGCACGGCGGACGTGCCGTCGGCGCTGGCCCAGTAGCGGTCGGTCTCGCCGGCCGCGACGGCGCCGGCGGCGTCGGTCGGCTTCCGCTTAACGACGACGGTGGAGTAGCCGGTCAGCGCCGCCCCGGCCTTCCCCATGAACCCCGCCGCCTCCGGCCCGGCGACGCCCAGGTGGAGCCCCTCGTACCGGGCCTCCAACTCGGTGCGGTCGGCTGGCGGCTTCGGGTTCG
>DASPHQ010000994.1:0-2972 GCA_035629595.1 Urbifossiella sp.
CGGCGGCGGTGCCGGCTCCGGGGCCGGTTCGGGGTCGGCCGTGTGAGGGTGGAGCAGGTATTCGGGGAGGCGCTTGCCGCAGCTCTCGCACCAGCCGTCGCGGACGGCGGCATCGTCGCACAGTGCGTCGCACTTGTCGCAGCGGACCGCGGACATGGGGAGTACCCTGGGCGTGGGCGGGTCAGTCGAAGATCACGGTCTTGCGGTCGTAGACGAGGATGCGGTGGTCGATGTGCCAGCGGACGGCGCGGGACAGCACCACCTTCTCCAGGTCGCGGCCCTTTTCCAGCAGGTCTTCGAGCCCATCGCGGTGGGAAATCCGCACCACGTCCTGTTCGATGATCGGCCCCTCGTCCAGGTCTTCGGTGGCGTAGTGACTCGTCGCGCCGATCAGCTTGACGCCGCGCTCGAACGCCCGGTGGTACGGCTTCGCCCCGACGAACGCCGGGAGGAACGAGTGGTGGACGTTGATGACGCGGTGCGGGAACGCCCGCACGAACTCGCCGGAGAGCACCTGCATGTACCGGGCGAGCACCACGAGGTCGATCTTGTGCTCGGCCAGCAGCGCGAGCTGTTGCCGCTCGGCGTCGGCCTTGTTGCCGGCGGCCACGGGGATGAGGTGGTACGGCACGTCGTAGAACTTCGCCCACTTCTCCGCGTCCGGGTGGTTGGCGACGATCAGCGGGATGTCGCAGGTCAGCTCGCCGGTTCGGTATCGGTACAGGAGGTCCATCAGGCAGTGGTCGTACTTCGACACGAACAGTGCCACGCGCACCGGCTGGTCGGAGCGCTCGAGGCGCCAGCGCATGTCGAAGCGGTCGGCGAGGGGTGCGAACCGGCGCGGGAACTCGGCGAGGTCGAGGGTGAAGCCGGGCAGCTCCCACTCGACACGCATCAGGAACAAGCGGCGCTCGGCGTCCTGGTGCTGGTCGGCGTGGAGGATGTTGGCGTCGTGGCGGTAGAGGAACTCGCTCACGCCGGCGACGATCCCCTTGCGGTCCGGGCAGGTTACGAGGAGGACTGCGGTGTTCTTCATGAGGTAACAGGTATTGATGCCGGGGGCGGTGCGGCCGCGGACGTCACACGACCCGGGCGACGGCCCGTCGGATGCGGCCGGGGAATTCGGCGGCGACCTCGGCGAGTAGGTCGCGGGGGATTTGGTACTTGAGGGCGGCCGACTCGATCGCGCGACGGGCGTTCCGTTCACAGAGGCGAAACCCTCCGACGAGGACGCCCACGAGCCCGCCGATCACGGCGTTCACAACCAGCGTGAGAACCGCGGCGCGGAACCCCTCATCGGTGTCGTTCAGGAGTACGGGGATCACGCAGGTCGAGGCGCCGAGGGTCGCCCCGAGCAGCGGGATGAACCACTGGTTGTTCAGGTCAACTCGCGTGTACCGAGTCGCACGGGTGACGGCCGCCAGGAACCCCTGAATCTCGTCCTTGATCGTGAAGATGGGTGGCTCCGGGGCGCGGTTCGGGACGCACATTTCGATGAGCCGAGGAAGGCCGTCCCGGTACGACCAGTCGGCGACGTCGAGCACGAGTGCGTCGCGGTACTGGTCGATTTCGGCGCCGCAGTTGTCGCAGCAGTCGAGCTGCTCTCCGACCTTGCGGCGGACGCGAATGACGACGTACAGGGCGGTCGTGCTGATGACGTGGCCGATGCGGATGGCCTCAGTGCGGCGGCAGTTCGGGCAGTAGCCGACCGACCACTCGGTCTGATCGAACCACGACTTCGAGTGAACGGTGAGGAACATCGTCGGCACGCCGGCGGAAGCGGTAAAGGGGGGTACTGTAGTAGCCGATGCGGTCGCGGATAGCCGCCGGCGTCACTCCGTGAGCCCTTCCGCGAACGTGTCCGCCTCGGTCTTTGTCTGCGCCGTGTGGATCACCTGCACGGCGGCGTGAACCTCGCCCTCCACCACGTCGGCCGCGTGCGCCTTCTTGATCGCCTGCTCGGTACTCGTCGGGTCCACTGCCCGGCACGTCTCCGTCAGTCGGTCGGCCAGACCCTTCAGTTCGTCCTGCCACGCCGCGGCCTCGACGCCGGGCGGCGTCAGCTGTTGGAACTCCTCCAACAGCAGGATCAACCGCAGCAGGTGGCGGAAGATCAGTCCCTCTTGCTTGGTCAGCTCGCGGCTCGTCACGTACAGGTTGAAGTTGCCGCCGTAGCCGAACAGGATGTCGCCCGCGGCCCAGACGCCCTCGGTAGCGAAGTCGCCCACGTCGGGGTACTTGGCGTCGAACAGGAGCCGCAACTTCTGCGCGAACACCGGCGGCCGCTCGTCCCACGGAATGTACTCATCCTCCTCGTCGTCGCCGTCCTGCTTCGGCGGCTTCGCCACCATCAGCCCGCGGGCGATCAGCTCGGGGTTGAGCACCTCCGTTTGCAGCGGCCCCTCGGGCATCTCCCACGGCACGCGGACGTACCGCAGGAGTGGCCTCGGCAGCTCCAGCACGCTCTCGAACGCCTGGAGGCGTTCCTCGGTCGTGGCCGTGGCGAGGGTGTTGATGAGGTACGCGCCGTACAGCGGGTGGCAGGCGCGGAACACCAGGAGCGTGTCGAGCGCGGCCGTCGGCGTCGCGGTCCGCGGCACGTAATCCGGCTTCTCCGGCGCGGCGCTCACCACCGACGCGGCGCCCGGAATCAGGTCGATCACGATCCCCGTTTTCTTCTCTTCTGTCTCCTGTTTCCTGTCCCCTGTCTCCTCGGGTGGCGGAGGGTCGAGCGTGACGAACCCGTGCTCGTGCAGCGTCCGCAGCATCCGCGTCAACTGCTTCATCCCGGCCTCGACGCGCGGCAGGTCGAGCAGCCGCTTGCGGACGACGGTGCGAATCTTCTCCACGTCCGGCGAGATCTTCAGGAGGTACGCCAGCAGCCGCCACGGCAGCGGCCCCTTGCTGTAGAGCCGCGCCGGCGGCGCCGCCTTGAGGCGCTCGAAGTCGCCCTCGCCCCAGTACTTCCGCTG
>DASPHQ010000995.1:0-3986 GCA_035629595.1 Urbifossiella sp.
GAAAGCGGCGGCCAAGCGGGTCGTCGACGAGCTCGACCCGGCCGACGTCTTCACCCTGGTGGCGTTCAACGACACCGTCACCACCCTCGCCGGGGGCGTGCCGGTCGGGCCGAACCGGGCCGACATCAAGGCCCGGATCGACGCCCTCGCCGCCGGCGGGAACACGATGCTCGGCAAGGCCCTGCGGGCGGCGGTCGGCCACCTCGCCCCGCACGCCCGGGACGGGGTGAACTCGGCCGTCTACGCCCTGACCGACGGGGTCGCCAGCGACGCCGCCGACGCGGAGGCGTTCGCCCCGGAGGCCCACCGGCAGGGAATCGCGGTGTACGCCGGCGGCCTGACCTCGCCGGAGGACGCGAAGTACCCCGGGCAGGCGTACAACCCGACGTTCCTGGACCGCATCTGCCACGACGCCTCGGCCCCCGGCGCCCTGCTGGTGGACAACATGGACGCGACCAAGCCAGACGGGCTGGCGGCGGCGTTCCTCACCTACCTCCGCCGCCGCGGCCGGGTGCTGACGGCCAACTGCCGGCTGCGCGTCGAGCCGGTGCCGCCGTGCGAGCTGCTCGGCGGGTTCGCCCAGGAGGGCCGGCGGCCGCTGAACCTCCGCCCCGACGACTGGGTGCCGCTTCCGAACCTGCCGCCGGGCGGCGTGGTGCGGTTCCAGATCGAGTTCAGCAAGTCGTTCGTGTCGGTCGCCGCCGGGGCGATCCCGGTGGCCCGGTTCCACGTCGCCTACGACGTGCCGGCCCACGGCGTCCGCGGGGTGGTGGTGTCGGCCGTGGCCCTCGTCGAGGCGACCGCCGACCCGTCGAAGGAGCGGCGCGACCCGGACGCGGAGCGCCTCTACCAGGAGCTCAACGGGCTGAAGGAGCTGGAGAAGGCCGACCGGGCCACGGCCGAGGGGAACTTCAAGGGCGCCGCCGCGCAACTCCGCCGAACGACACGGATCTTCAAGGGGCTGGGCCGCGAGGACATGGTGGAGAAGTTGGAGGCCCAGGCCCGCGAGCTTGACGCCGCCGGACCCGCCGACCAGGACCGCATGGTGAAGCTCGGCCGCGAGACGAAGAAGTTCCAGATCGACACCGCCGACCCGCCGCCGCCGGCCCCCGGCCCCCGCGACACCCGCGGGTTCACCGGCTGACCGGCTGGAGGTGTCAGATTTCGCCCCACCGCGGCGTGTCCGGCGGGGTTGGACGGCCGGGCACCGCCCGGCGGGAGGACCACCCATGGCGAAGTTGCGCTGCCCCGGCTGCGGCAAGCACTGCGTGTACGCCGGCGACGACCGGTGCGAGGAGTGCGACTGCGAACTCCCGCCCGGGTTCGGCCGCGTCCCCGAGGCCGTCCGCGCGGCCGCCGCCCCTGCCGACCCGTTTAACCCACCCGGGGCCGTCGTGCCGCCGCCCGTCGTGCCGCCGCCCGTCGTGCCGCCGCCCGTCATGGTGCCGCAGCCTCCGGCCGTACCCACTACGGTCGGTGCGTCCTTCCCTTGCCTGTCGTGCCGGGCGCCGAACGACTCCGGGGCGGCGACCTGCGCCAACTGCGGGTGCGAACTGGAGGTACTCTGCGTCGGCTGCAAGAACCCGACCGCGGCCCGCGGCCGGTTCTGTGGGACGGGCGGGAAGAAGTGCCCGCCGGTCGCCGACTCGGTCGCGGCCGCAGTGGTTGGCGCACCTCCGGTCGCGGCTCCGCCGGTCGCACAGCCGCCGGTCGCACAGCCGCCGGCGCAGGTGTGGGTTGACCGGTTCGCCCTGGTTCTCCTAGACCCGAAGGGGTTGGAGGTCGGCCGCTTCCCGCTGCCGCCAGGCGACACCGAGGTCGGGATCGTGTCGCCCGGCGACAGCGTGTTCCCAGCGATCGACCTGACGCCGCACGACCCCGGGGAAGTCATCAGCCGGCGGATGGTCGGGTTCCGCGTCGCCGACGGCCGAGTCGAGATGGTGGTGCGGACCGGCCGCGGCACCGTGCAGCTGAGTGGCACCATCCTGTCGCAGGACGCGGTCGTGGGGGTGCCGGTCGGGGCCGACCTGCGGTTCGCCCACCTGACCGCCCGGGTCGTCGCCGGGTAAAGGCGGCCGCCGGAACGCCCGGATACGACCGACCCCCGGGCTTCCGCCCACTCCCACGGATGTTCCCATGCCGCTGATCCCCGACGGAACCCGGGTCGGCCACTTCACCGTCCGCCGGTGCGTCACGGCCGGCGGCGGGCTCGGGGCGGTGTACGAGGTCGAGGTCGTCGAGCACGGTCAGGCCGTCACCCAGACCGTCAACCTGATCGCCCCCGGCACCGTCCTGGCGGGCGACCGCTCGGCGTACACCGTCACCCGGTTCCTGGCCGGCGGCGGGTTCGGCCAAGCCTACCTGGCCGAGAACGACGGCCGCGAACTCGTCGCCAAACGGTACATCCACGACGACGCCGACGCCGACCCGGCCGGGGCGCGGACGGCGCTGCTGCGGGAGAGCCAGGCGCTGGCCGCCCTCCGCCACCCGGGGCTGCCGGAGGTGATCGAGTACTTCGCGGCCGACGAGCAGAACGCGTTCGTGGTGATGACCCGGATGCCCGGCCGGCCGCTCGACGACTGGGTCGCCGCCGCCCGAGCGGCCGATCCGGACTGGTGGAAGGCGCCCGCCCACGCCCCCCTCGTGCTGAACTGGATGCTGTCCCTGGCGGAGGCGCTCGGGGTACTCCACAACCTCGTGCCGACCGGGCTCGCCCACCTGGACATCAAGCCCGAGAACGTCCTCGTCCGGGACGACGGGAAGGTGTCGCTGATCGACTTCGGGGCCGTCCGGGCGCTCGGCCCGCGCGGCCCGGGGTACGACGCGGCGCGGACCGTCATCGCGTTCACCCCGGGGTTCGTGGCCCCGGAGTACGAGCGGGAGGTGAAGGAGAACCGGCTCCCGACCCCGACCCCGGCGTGCGACGTCTACTCGGCCGGCGTGCTGCTGCGGGTGATGCTCACCGGGGCCGACCCGCGGGACGACGCGGCCGCGGTCCTGGCCCCGCTCGCGCTGACCGGGGTGCCGCTGTGGGACAGGCTGGCCGAGGTCGCCGCCAAGGCGCACGCCTTCCTCCCCGAAGAGCGGTACGCGTCGGCCGCCGACCTGACCGCCGCCCTCCTCGAGCTGACCGGCGGGGCCACGGGCGGCCGGGCGGAGGGGGCGTGCCGCCGGTGCCGCCGCCGCACCCGCCGGGCGTCGGTGTTCTGCTCCCACTGCGGGCAGTCGGCCTGGGCCGAGCTGGCGCCCGCCCCGGCGGCCGTGGTGACGATCGACGGGGCCGCGGCGGACGGCACCCGGGCGGTGGAACTGCTCCACCAGATCGGCCTGAACCAGCCGGCCGACCTGGCCCGGTTCCGCCTGTTCCAGCGGCTCCAGGCGGCCGGCCAGGACTCCGGGTTCGGCGAGCTACGGTGCCTCGACCAGATCAAGGCCGAGAAGCTCCCCCACCAGACCGCCGCCGCCCTCACCGCCCTCCGCGACATGGGCGGGTTCGCCCTCCTGGCCGACGAGGTCGGCCTCGGCAAGACCATCGAGGCCGGGATCATCCTGAAGGAACTCGTCGTCCGCGACCTGGCCCGGCGGGTGCTCATCATCGTGCCCGACCACGTCCTCGACCAGTGGCAGCAGGAGCTGTACCAGCGGTTCGACGAGTACTTCGTCCGGTTCGGGCGGGACGTGGACACCACCCTGGCCTGGAAGTGCCCGCGGCTGCTGGTGCCGTACCAGGTGGCCGAGGACCGCACCCAGGGGGCGGCCGCCGCAGCCCGCGACTACGAGCTGGTGATCTTTGACGAGGCCCACCACCTCCTCGACCGCGACGCCCAGCGCGGCGAGCGGCTCCAGCGGTTCGCCCGCCGGCTCGGGCAGAAGACCCGCCGGCTGCTGATGCTCACGGCCACGCCGATGCTGTCCGACCTGCGCGACCTCCACACCCTCCTGACGCTGCTTAAGCCCGGGTCGGTCGGCGACCTGAAGGCGTTCCT
>DASPHQ010000996.1:0-4112 GCA_035629595.1 Urbifossiella sp.
CAGCAGGATGAGCGCCATCGATGATTAAGGATGAAGGATGAAGGATGAAGGATGAATGCCGGAACCCTGCGGCGGGTACGGGTGCCGGCATTCATCCTGCATCCTTCATCCTTCATCCTTCCTTTAGCGTCGCGCCCAGACGGCGTGCGGGATCTCGATCTTCGCCAGCCCGGTGCCGCCCGCGCGGGTGGCGTCGAGGGTCAGCGTCAGGAGGCCGTCGGCGGCCGGGTCGGGGCGGGTGAACACCAGCGACTCCAGCACCGGCGGCCCGCCGGCCGGCAGCGGCTGGGTGAACTCCGTGAACCGCTCCCGGCTGGTGTCCGTCGGGTAGATCGCGTACATCAGGGCCGCGCCCGTGGCGTACCGCAGCGTACACTCGCCGGTCGTCACCGGCTGCCAGCGGTTGTACTTGTGGTCCGTCTTCGACGTATTCTCCACCTCGACCCACACCACGAAGTACGCCTCCGGTGACAGGAGCTTCTTCTTCCGCAGTTCCAGCGGCACCTTCGACTCCGCCACCCCGACCACCCGGACCCGCACGTCGCCGGCCTTCACCCACTCCGACTCCCAGCTCCCCGCCGGCGGCGGGAACGGCGACGGCGTCCGCTCCGGCGGCGACTTCGGCGCGGGGTCCGGCGGCTTGGGCGCCGGCTCGGGCGTCTTGGGTGCGGGCTCCGGCGGGGTCGGCGTGGTCGGCAGGGGCTCTGGCGGTTCGGGCTCGGGTTCAACGGGCGCCCGCAGCTCCTTCGGCTTCGGCGTCGCCCGCGGCGTGGGCGGGTCCACCGGCCTCGGGTGCGCCTTCGGGGCGGGTGCGGGCGCCTTCGCGGCGACCTCGGGCTCGCGCGGCTTGGGCTCGCTCGGCTTGGGGTCGTCGCGGAGGAGGTAGACCGCCAGCGTGCCGGCGACGGCGTGGAGCACGACGCCGAGGACGACGAGGGCGACGATCTTCGGCAGCTTCGAAGGCCGATCGAGCGGGGGCGGGGGGGGCGCCGCGTCGTCGAGCGACAAGACAGCGCCGACGTTCGGGCCGCGGCAGCCGGGGCAGCGGGCGGCGTGGTCGTGCCCGCGCGGGAACCACTGGTATCCGCAGTCCCGGCAGTAGTTCTGCGGTCGGTCGGCCATCGCCCGTCCCCGTGGAGCCGAAGTGTCATTGTCCCCGCTGGGGGGCGCCGGTCAAGTCCCGCCGGCCGGTGTGACGGTGGCGTTACACGGGAGAGGCGGCACGGTCAGAAGTCCTGCTCGGTCGGCGTCAGCGCCGGACACGCGGTGCAACGCCGCGAGCGGCGGTCACTTCTTTGGGGTGAACACGTTGTCTCGCTCCAGCGGCAGCTGGAAGGCGTCGGCGACGCGCGTCATGTAGTTGCACCAGCACACGTACCACGTCAGGTCTGCGGCGCGCTCCGCCCCGAACACCCGCACCAGCTCCGCCCGGTCGGCGGCGCTGAACCCGGCGGGGTCGCGGCTGAGCTTGTACGCCAGCCCGAGCGCGGCCCGCTCCGCCGGCGGGAAGTCCGACCAGTCGCCCGACGCCAGCCGCCGCACCCGGGCGGCCACCTCGTCCTGCTTCAGGCCCGCGACCGCGAGCAGCATTTCGCTGTGGCCCATTCAGTAGAAGCAGTCGTTGGTCCGGGTCACGACCCAGAACATCGTGTTGGTGAACACGCGGTCCACCTTCGACTCCTCGTAGAACGCCCCCAGGCAGGCGAACCACGCCCGCGTCATCCGCGGCTGGTACCCGCTGCTCACCGTGTTCCACAGGATTTTCTCGGCCTGCTCCTTCTCGCGGCCGACCAGCCCCTCGAACCGCTCCTTGCCCGGCAGCGGGATGCGGAGGGTGCGGTCCTTCTGCGCTGCCAGCGCCGCGCCGAGCGCGTCGGCGCCGCCCTTCGACCACGCCGGGCTGATGCGCGGCCCGGCGTGCGTCGCGCTTTTCACGTCGTCCCACGGCGGCCGCACCGGACTGCTCGTCGCGGCCAGTTGCGCCGCGTCGAACGCCACCTGCACCGGCGGGTCGGGCCGAGGCTCGGTGCCGAGGCCGCACACGATCCGGTTGTGGAAGTTGGCGTAGGCGACGGTGTGGACCAGCGCCGTCGTCCGCTCCGGGCCGTACCGCTTCAGCACCGCGGCGAACTCTGCGTCGGTGATGGCGTGGCCTTCGAGCGAGAGCTTGCGGGCGAACGCCACCGCCGCCGCGTCGTCGCCGGGCTCCGCGGTCACGCCCAGCCGCGCCAGGTCACCCTTCGCGGTGGCGACGCCGTACTTGCTGCCGATGGCCTCCGCGCAGGCCAGCCGCACCCGCGCGGCGAGGACGTTGCCGAGCGGGTTGTCCGCCCGGTGGAGGTAGTCGAGTTCCAGCATCTTCGCGGTGGTCTTCGGCATCGGGCCGGCGAGTTGCACCGCCCACGGCGGCAGCGCCGGATCGGCCGGCCGCGGCAGCCGCTCCCACGCCCCGCGGGCGTCCTTCGGCGGCGCGGCCTCGAGCAGCGACATGACCAGCGCCTGTTCCATCTCGCCGGCCTTGAACCCGAACGGCCCGCGGCCGCTCTGGTAGCCCACCTTCCCCTTCGTGTCGATGACGTAGAACCGCGCCGGCATCCCGCTATACAGGTTCCCCGCGGTGTCGGCGATGTCGTCCACCAGCACCGTCATGCCGGGCTTGAGCCGCTCCTGGAACAGCTCGCACACCTTGGCGCGCTCCCCCGTCGTCGTCGGCTGCTTCACCGCGACGCCGACCCGCGTGTTCGACTCCATCTTCCAGCCGTCGAGCGGGTGGGCCTCGCGGACGTAGACCATCACGAACGTGGCGCGGTCCTTGTACCGCTCCCGCAGCGAGTCGGCCTCGGGGAAGATGGCGCGGAACGGGCCGCACGTGAAGTTGCCGAACACCAGCACCACCGGCTTCGGCCCGACCAGCTTCGACAGCTTCACCGTCTGCGAGCCGTCGGCCGTCTTCAGCTCGAAGTCGGGGGCGGTGTCGCCGACCGCGGGGCCTTCCTGCAGCGAGCCGACCTCGCTGCCGTAGAGCCCCTTCACGAGCATCGGGACGGTCGGCCCGTCGCCCGGAACGAACGCGCCGCCGGGGCCGGCCGACAGCAGCGCCGTGCGCAGGTCTTCCGGCGTCAGGTGATCCTTGCCGCCGCTCGCCCGCTTGAAGAAGGCTTCCATGTCGTCGCGGGTCAACTTCGCGTTGCCGTCGGCGTCCATGCGGCGGAAGAACCGCGTGACCATGCCCGCCTGCTGCACGTACGGGTTGCGGTCGGACCAGTCGAGGTCGAACGGCGTGACCGCACCGTCGCCGTCGCGGTCGAGGCGGGCGAACAACTCTGGCGGGCCGAGGAACTTGTCGCGCGGCAGCCCCTTGGCGTCGGCCGGGAGGTCGTGCCTGGCGGCGAGCCACTTCCAGGTGTAGCGCGTCTTGGCGGGGCCGAACCAGCCTTCGCCCGGCCCCAGCTGCGACCCGCGAAGGATCGCCACGAGCATCTTCACGGCCTCGGGCTGCGCCTTGCCGGCGTACTGCTTCTCGATCTCGGCGGCGGTCGCGGCAGCGGCCTTCGCGTCGGCGTACTTCGCCGGGTCGAGCGGCGGCAGGGTGACCGGCGGGTCGGCGGCGCCGGCGGTGGCGGCGAGGAGGAGGAGGATGAAGGTCGCTCGCATGGGGAGCCTCTTGGAGCATACGGGCGAGCCGGGCGAATTACTTCGCCCCGATCGCGTAGAGGTGCGTCTTTGTCCGCAGGATCAGCGTGTCGCCGACCAGCGCCGGCGAGGCCATGAAGCCGGCGTCCAGGTCGCTCGTCGCCACCACCTCGTACTCGGCCGCGGCCCGGATCACCGTCGTCTTGCCGGCGTCGTTGCACAGGTAGATCAGCCCGGCGGCGTACACCGGCGAGGCCGAGTAGGTGCCGTTGAGCCGCTCGTTCCAGTGCTGCTTGCCGGTCTTCGCGTCCAGGCCCGTCACCACCCCGGAGTCGCTCACCATGACCAGCAGGTCGTTCACCAGCAGCAGGCACGGCCGCGTCGGCACGTTCTTGTAGGTGTCCCACACCACCGCGTCCTTGCCGGGGGTGCCGGTCACGTTCGACTTCAGCGCCATCAGCTGCCCCGGGTGGCCGCTC
>DASPHQ010000997.1:0-4278 GCA_035629595.1 Urbifossiella sp.
ACCCGCCGTAGTACGGCCGGTAGCCGTAGCCGCCGCCCCACCCGCCGCCGTAGTAGGACCGGTAGCCGTAGCCGACGCTGAACCCGCCGTAGTACGGCCGGTAGCCGTAGCCGCCGTAGAACCCGCCACCGTAGCCCCACCCGCCGCGGTAGCGGTGGGCGGCGGTCGGCGACTCGGCGTCCAGCTCGCTGCCGCCGGGGGCGGCGGTCACGACCGGGGCCGGCGCCGCGGGGGCCGACGCCTCCTTGTCCAGCTCGTCGGCGCGGACGGCGACGGCCGACCCGGCGAGGGTGAGAAGACACGCTGCGAAGCGAATCATCGTTGAACCTCCGTGTGGGGCCGCCCGGCGACCGACGTGCCGCCGGCGAACGACCCCCGTTACCGGAACGCCCCGACCGGCCCGACTTGCGCGGACATCCCGGTCGTGCGGCCCACCGGTATGGTAGCATGAACGCGAAGCCGGAAACAGTTAACGCCGGAGCCGCCATGCGCCTCGCCGCGATCGGCCTGTTCCTGTTCACCGCCGCGGCCGCCGCCGACCCGGTCCGCCTCACCACCGACGGCAGCTTCCGCCAGAACCTCCAGTGGGCGCCCGACGGCTCGCGGCTGCTGTTCACCCGCATCCACGAAGGCAAGATGGCCCTGTGGACGATGGCGGCCGACGGCACCGACGCGAAGCGGCTGCTGCCGCAGCACAAGGAGCCGCACTTCGACGGCCACTGGTCGCCGGACGGCAAGCGCGTCGTGTACGTGTACGACCGCCTCGAAGGGACCGACGGCAAGCTGCAGATCAACCACTGCGCCGCCGACGGTTCGGACGACAAGGTGCTGGTGCCACACAAGGCGTTCGAGGAGTCGCCGCGGTGGAGCCCCGACGGCGGCCGCGTGCTGTGGGTGTCCACCCGCGACAAGAACCCCGAGCTGTACACCGTGGGCGCGGACGGGAAGGGGATCGTGCGGCTAACGACGGAGGTGGCCTACGACCTGCACCCGGCGTGGAGCCCGGACGGCAAGCGGATCGCCTTCGCCAGCGGCCGCAGCGGCAGGCAGAAGCTGTACGTGATGAACGCCGACGGCACCGGCACGACGAAGCTGACCGACGGCGACGGGCTGGACGCGCACCCGGCGTGGAGCCCGGACGGGAAACGGATCGCCTTCGTGTCGCACCGCACCGGCAACAACGACATCTGGCTGACGAACGCCGACGGCACCGGGTTGCGGAACCTGACGGCGCACCCGGCGCAGGACACGAGCCCGGCGTGGAGCCCGGACGGGAAGCGGATCGCGTTCGTGTCGACGCGGCACGGCGGGAGTGACGTGTACATGCTGGCCGTGGAGCCCGCCCCGTGACCGACCGTGACGCGCTGTACGCGGCCGTGCTGGCCGCGCCCGACGACGACACCCCGCGGCTGGTGTTCGCCGACTACCTGGACGACACCGGCGTCCGGGCCGACGGCATCCGGGCGCGGTTCGTCCGCAACCAGGTGGCGCTGGCGCGCGCGGAGCCGTGGTCGGACGAGTTCGACACGCTCTACCGCGCCACGGCGCCGGTCGAGGATCACTACAGGAAGGCGTGGGCGACCGGGATCGACGGGATCGTGATCCCAGACGGCAACGCGTTCGACCGCGGGTTCCTCGGGCGGGTGACGTGCTTCTCCAAGCGGTTCGTGGCCGACGCCGCGAAGCTGTTCGCGGCGCACCCGGTCCGAGCCGTCAAGTTCTCGGCGATGAACTCCACCCGCGGCGCCGCGACGGCTGCGGAGCTGGCCGCGTCCCCATTCCTCGCCCGCCTCCACACCATCCAGCTGAGCGGTCGCGCGGTGGACGACGCCTACGTCTCCGTGGTCGGACAGTCGCCGCACGCGGCGGGCGTTCGCGGCCTGACGCTCGGCGACTGCGGCGCGACCGCCGCCGCGGTCGGTCGCTTCGGCAGCCCAAGCTTCCTGGGGCTCCGCGAGCTGGAACTCTGGAACGTCGTGTACGGGACGAACGACGCGAAGGCGGTGGCGAAGTCCCGCTCCCTCGCCGCCCTGACCGCACTGCGGGTCTGCCACGGCGCCGACGCGGCGGACGTGCCCATTCGCGGCCCCGGTGCGGTGGCGCTCGCGGAGTCGCCGCACCTCCGCGGGTTGATCGAATTGGAGCTGCGCAACCAAGAGCTGCGCAAGAAGGGGGCCGAGGCGTTCGCCGCGGCCTACGCCTGGCCGGGGCTGAAGCAGCTGTTCCTCCGCGGCAACGGCATCCCGGCGTCGGCGCTCCCCGCGTTCGCCGCCAACCCGCGGCTCGCGTCGTTGTCGCTCCTCGACCTCCGCGGCAACGACGTGACGGCCGCCGACCTCGGCCTGCTCCGCGAGGCGTTCCCGCGCCTCCGCGTCATCACCGACGACTCCGAGCACCCGGTGCGGCTCGTGCTCCTGCCGGAGGACGAGCCGTGACGGACGAGGCGGCGCTGCGGGCGGCCGTGCTCGCCCACCCCGACGACGACACCCCGCGGCTGGTCTACGCCGACTGGTGCGACGACGCCGGCGACGCCGACCGGGCCGCGTTCATCCGCGCGCAGGTCGAAGCGGCCCGCGCCATGCCGTGGAGCCCGGCGCAGCGCGACGCCGAGGCGCGGGCCGCGCCGTACCTTGGGCCGGCCGTCTACGAGTGGAGACAGGCCGTCGGCGTCCCGTTCCACGTGCCCGAGTTCGTCCGCGGGTTCGTCGAGGGCGTGGAACTCTTCGCAGATGATGTTGGTGATCGGCTCCGCGGCCTTCGGGAAGCGAACCCGATCCGCCGGGTTCGTCTCCGCATGGAGAGCGTCGCCGACGCGTGGTCCCTGTCCAAGAGCGTCACGGACGTGTTCCCGGCGCCCGAGCTGGCCGGCATCACGGCCCTCGACGCCTCCCACGCCGATTTGTACAGCACGCTCGACTACGAAGCGCTGGCTGCATCCGAACCGCTCGCCGGGCTCACGGAACTGACGCTCGCCCGGCGTCTGGTCCCGCCCGACTGGTTGAGCCGGTTCCTGGCCGGCGAGGAACTCCCGGCGCTCGCGGCCCTCGACCTCGCGGACATCCCCAACCTCGGCCCCGCGCTCGCCGACGGGCTCGGCGCGCGGCGGCACCGGGCGTTCACGAAACTGAACTTCACCGGCGTCAGCTTCCGGTCGCGGGTGCTGAAGCGGGTGCTCGAAAGCCCGGCGCTCGCCGCCGTGGAGGAACTGCGGCTCGGGTGGTCGTATCCCGGGGAGGGGCCGGCGACGCTGATCAACCTCGCCTGGCTCATGCCCTGGAGACGGCTGCGGCTCCTCGACCTGGCGGGCCAGCACATCGGACCGGACGGCGTGCGGGAGATCACTGACGAGCCCAGGGGGGCCGGGCTCCGCTGGCTCGGGCTGTCGGGTAACGAGCTCGGCGACAACGGCGCCCGCCGCCTCGTGGAGTCGCGGCACCTCCACCTGTACCACCTCGACGTGACCGGCAACGACATCGCGCCGCCGCTGCTGGCGGCGCTGCGGGCGCGGTTCCCGGAGGCGGTGGTCGTCGGCTGAGCGGCACCCGAGTTGCTTAACTCTTGCCCACATCACCCGGGAGGGCCGGCACGTGGGCGTCGCGTTCGACTGCTACGGACTCACCGACCGCGGCCGCGTCCGCGAGCGGAACGAGGACCAGTTCCTCCTCGCCGACCTCACCAAGTCCCTCCGCGTCCGCGCCACGTCGGTCCCGGAAGAGATCACCGGCGCCCTCGGCGGCAAGGAGCACGGCAAGCTGTTCCTCGTCGCCGACGGCATGGGCGGGCAGGCCGGCGGCGACATCGCCAGCAGCGTCGCCACCGAAACCCTCGCCCGCTACGTCCTCCACACGATGCCGTGGTTCTTCCGCCTCCACGACGACGGCGAGGACGACCTCGAGAACCAGCTCCGCGCCGCCCTCCACGCCTGCCGCGAGGAGGTCGGCAGCGTCGGCCGGGCCAGCGGCTACACCGAGATGGGGACCACCCTCACCCTCGGCTACCTCATGTGGCCGCGGCTGTACGTCGTCCACGTCGGCGACAGCCGGGCGTACCTGTTCCGCGACGGCACGGCCCGGCAACTCACCACCGACCACACCGTCGCGCAGCGGTTGGTCGCGCAGGGGGTCATGTCGCCGGAGGAGGCGGCCCGGTCGCGGTGGGGGCACGCGCTGGTCCGCTGCGTGTCGGCCGGGACGCCGGAGCCGGACGTGGACGTGGCGAAGGTGAAGCTGCACGCCGGCGACGCGCTGCTGTTCTGCACCGACGGGCTGAGCAAGTACC
>DASPHQ010000998.1:0-4917 GCA_035629595.1 Urbifossiella sp.
AACCCCGGGGCGTACTCCTCCATGATGTCGAAGCACCGGTCGGCGAACTTGTCCTTCTCCGCGTCCCAGGTCGTGCCCTTCAGGTGGTAAGGGGCGTACTGCACGAACATGCTCAGGATGTGCTTGCCCGGCGGCGCCAGCGTGTCGTCCAGCGCCGTCGCCATCGTACATTCCAGCATCGGGTCGCGCGACGGGCGGCCGTACTTGGCGTCGTCGTAGGCGCGCTCGATGTAGTCCTGGTCGGGGCAGACGTGCATCGTGCCGTGGTGCTGCGGGCCGACGCCCGTCCCCGGCAGCGCCGTGAACTGCGGCGGCTCCGACAGCGCCACGTTGATCTTCACCGTCGCCGACGAGTAGTCGATGTTCTTGACGCGAGCCAGGAACTCGGCCGGCAGGTCGGCCGCGTCCATCAGCTTCACGAACGTCACGTTCGCGTCGGCGCCGCTGATGACGCGCGGGGCGCGGAACTCGGTGCCGTCCCTGAGCGCCACGCCGACCGCCTTGCCGCCCTTCACCAGAATCTTGCCGACCTCGCTGTTCTTGCGGATCTCGGCGCCCTTCGCCTGCGCCGCCTGCGCGATGCTGTTGGAGATGGTGCCCATGCCGCCGCGGACGTAGCCCCACACGCCGCGGACGCCGTTGCACTCGCCCATCACGTGGTGGAACAGCACGTAGGCCGTGCCCGGGTGCGAGGGCGGGGCGAAGGCGCCGATGACCGCGTCGGTGGCGATGGTCGCCTTGAGCTGCTCCGACTCGAACCAGCGGTCGAGGATGGGCCGGGCGGCGCCGGTGAGGATTTCGACGGCGTCGGTGGCCGTGTCGCGGCCGAGCTTGCGGAAGCCGAGGCCGGTCTTGGCCATCGACCACAGGTTGCCGAGGCGGTTGCTGAACGGGTCCGGCGCGGTCTGCTCCAGGAGCGGTTCCAGGAAGTCGGCGACCTTCTCGAGCATGGCCTCGTACTTGGGGTACGCCTCGGCGTCCTTCGTGCTGAACTTGGCGATCTCGCGCTGCGTCATGGCCCGGTCCGGCCCCATCATCAGGTAGCGGCCGTCGGGGAACGGGGTGAACGACGACGGGCTGCGCGGCAGCATCTCGAAGCCGTACTTCTTCAGCTCCAGGTCGCGGATGATCTGGGGCCGCAGCAGGCTGTTGACGTAGGCCGCGGTGGACACCTTGTAGCCGGGCCAGATTTCTTCGGTGATGCAGCAGCCGCCGAGGATGTCGCGGCGCTCGAGGACGAGCACCTTGTAGCCGGCGCGGGCGAGGTAGGCGGCGGTGGTGAGCCCGTTGTGCCCGGCCCCGATGATGATCGCGTCGTACTCGGTCGGCATGTCGGTTCCGTTCCGGTGGGTGGCGTGGTATTTTAGTGCGATTCGGACGGGCGGCGCCCCGCCGGGTAGCCGCGGGCTTCAGCCCGCGCGACGCGGGCGGCGTCACAGGGGCGTGGCCCCCTGGTACTCCGCCCCAGGTGTACGCAGGCTAAAGCCTGCGGCTACCAGCGAAATCCATCAACGACGAAAGCCCGGGGACGGCCGTCCCCGGGCTTCGGGTCCGTGTCAGCCGGCCGTCACTTGACGGTCCACAGGTACACGGCGTGCGTCCGCACGTCGGACTCGACCTGCACCGTCTTCTCCGGCTCCCACAGGACGACGTTGTTCAGGTCGCGGAAGTCGAAGTCGTGGCTGACGACGCGCGCGCCCTTCTTCAGCCCCGCCTTGAGCGTCGGCAGGAGCTCCCGGTTGACCGACGGGAGTAGGTACATCGTCACCACGTCCACGTCCTTGAAGTCGCCGGCCTTGAGCTTGAGCACGTCCCCCTTCTTGAACGTGAGCGCCTTGGTCTGCTCGGGGGTGAGCTTGGCGTCGACGACGGACTTGTCGCAGTCCTTGAGCCGCTCCGGGTTGAAGTCGATGCCGAGGGCGCGCTTCGCCTTGAAGTCCTTGACCGCGGCGATGACGATGCGGCCGTCGCCGCAGCCGAGGTCGTAGACGGTGTCGCCGGCCTTCACCTCGGCCGTCTTCAGCATCGCCTCGACGACCTTGTGGTGGGTGGGGACGTACGGGACGATGATGGCCGGCTCCGCGTCCTGCTTGGCGTCGAGTTTGGCGTCCTTCTTCGCGTCTTTCTTCGCGTCCGTCTTGGCGTCCTGGGCGGTGGCGGTGGTGAGGCCGACGGCCGCGATGGCGGCGAGGCCGAGGGCGGCGAACAGCTTCCGCATGGTGAGGCTCCGTCGGGTGGGAAGAGGCAGAGGCGATTATGCGGCGGCCGGCCGGCGGTGGGGAGGGCGGGGCGGAAAAATCGCTACGACCGGCCCAACTCGTCCAGCACGAACCGCGACCACGTCTCGAACCGCTCGCGGTCGGCGAGCAACTCGGCGAGCGGCGCGAACCCGGCGTCGGCCAGCGCCGCCTCGCGCGGCCGCACGGCGGGTGCCTCCAGCTCGAACACGTGGACCACGCCCAGGTGCACCTCGCCGACCGGCGTCGAGGGGTCGTGGATGAACCCGAGCGGCCGTTCGACGTGGCCGCAGCCGATGTCCACCTCCTCGGCCAGTTCGCGCGTCATCCCAGTGCGGTAGGGGTCGTCGCCGCCGGCGGCGTCGGCCTCGGAGATGTGCCCGCCGACGCCCACGGAGCGGAGCGCCGCCAGCCGCGCTTCCGTGCCGGCCTTGCCGCGGCGGTAGTGGAACACGTCGGCGCCACAGCGGAGGACGACGTAGGGGATCAGTTGCAGGAACGTCGGGTCGGTTTCGACCTCGGAGCGCGGGCGGAAGGAGAACGCGGCGGGGTCGAGCAGCGCGGCGCGGAAGGCGGCATCGGCGGGGCGGAAGCCGGTGAACGCGCCGGCGGTGCGGAGGTGCACCGCGAGGATCACGAGGACGCGCTCGTCGGTGGGCATGGCGGTTCCCTACGGGACGAACTTGAGCACCACGGCCGCGAACAGCGCGGCGGCGATGATCGCCAGGCCGAGGCGGATGGTGTCGTTGCCGGTGCGGCGGGCCAGCAGCGCGGCCAGCTCGCGGTCGTCGCCGGCCTCCACCGCGGCCTGCAACCGGTGCTCGTAGTTCCCCGGCGGGTAGCCCTTCAGCCCGTCCTCGGTGAGCCCGCCGTCCGCGGGCACCGTCGGCATCGCGACGGCGTCGAACGGCAGGTCGGGGGCGAACGCGAACGACGCCGGCCACAGCCCGGCGCGGGCCTTGTCCGGCAGCAGTTGCCACAGCGCCCGCACGAACCGCTCTGCCGGTTCGGGCCGCGCCAGACGCACCCGGCCGCCGTCCACCAGCACCTGCGTGCTGCCGAGGAGCAGCGCCATTTCCTCGGTCGCCGGGTCGCACGCCGTCAGCACCGCTTGCAAGTCGGCGGCGGTGCGCGGCGGCAGCGGCGCGGGCGGCCATTCCAACACCGGCAGCGGCCCGGTGGCGGACCAGTCCGGCGGGTAGCGGTCGGCCACGGCGAACGGGTCGCCGAGGTGGCGGTACAGGTCGGCGGCGAGTACCAGGAAGCGGAACGCGAGCGCCCCGCCGGGCCGGTCGGCGACCTGCACCACGGCAACGTGGCGGCGACCGAACGGCTGCGCGAAGTGCGCAAGCGGACACGCGACGCCGGCCGGCGGCAGGCCGAACCGCTCCGCGAGGCGTTCGGCTTCGGCGGCGTCGAAGTCGTCGGAGGTCGCGGCGACGCGCACCCCGCGGGCGTCGGCGACGAGCAGCGCCTGTTGGACGCGCAGGTCGGGGAGCGGCATCGTCACTCCTCCTCGGTCGGCTCGTCGTCAGCGTCGTCCACGCGGGCCTTCATCACCTCGCGGAGCAGCACCGTGGCGTAGCATCCGGCCGGCAGCGTGAACACTAGCCGCAGCCCGTCCGGCTCCCACTCCGCGGCAAGGTCGTCGAGGTAGACGAGGTTGTGCCGGCGGGTGCCCATCAGGAGCTTGCCGAAGCCGGCGAACGCGGCCGGGCCGAGGTTGTGCGCCCGCAGCACCGCGGCCTCGCGCTCGGCCGCGAGCCCCGCCGCGGGGAACGTCTTCTTGCCGAACATCGGCCCCGCGGTCACCGTCTCGCGGGCGTCGAACCGGGCCTGCTCGGCGGCCGCGTCGGTGGCGACGAACAGCCCGCCGGCCGGCCACTTCGCCAGCGCGTCGCCGTCGAGCACGGTGCGGAACAGGCCGTCCGTCATGCGGCGGGCGAGCACGTCGTTGAACAGCAGCGACTGCACCGCCGACAGCGCGAACCGGTACAGGAACGGCCGCAGCCGCCGCGGCGCGGTACCGTTGAGGCACTTCCAGCCGAGCTCAACGGTGCTGCCGCCGCGGCCGAAGCGCTGCGGGCCGTAAAAGTTCGGCAGCCCCTGCTCGCGGATGCGGTCGAGAACCGCCTCGACGTTCGCGGTGCGGTCGGCGTCGCGGACGAGGATGCGGAAGCGGTTGCCGCGGAGGTGGCCGGGCTTCAGTTTGTTCGTGTGCCGACCGGTCTTGAGGACGCGGACGCCGTCGCCGTCGAGCTGCGCGAGTCGGGGTTCGCACGCGGCCGGCACCGACACCCATTGCCGGGTGACGGCGTGTCGGTCCTTGAGGCCGGCAGTGCCGACGTCGCCGGGCCGCGCCCCGAGCCGCTGGGCGATCGTGCGGGCGAAGTACTCCGGCGCCATGCCGCGCTTCTCGACCCACAGGTAGAGGTGGTCGCCGCTGCCGGACGGCTCGTAGGAGGGGACTTCTTCGACCTCGAAGTCGTCGTCGGTGGCGCGGATGCGGCCGCCGCACCCGGGGAGGTCCGGGGTGAGGAGCGGCGGGTCCGTCGCGGGGTGCGGCATCGGCGGCTCCGGGGCGGGCGGAGCGGGTATTGTAGAGTAACGACGGCTCGGGGCTTCGAGCCCGGAGGGCGACGGCGTGTAGCCCGGGGTGCAACCCCGGGCGGGCGATGGC
>DASPHQ010000999.1:0-5623 GCA_035629595.1 Urbifossiella sp.
GAAGGTGAAGCCGGACGAGGCGACGCTCGTTCCCGAGAAGCGGCAGGAGCTGACCACCGAGGGCGGACTCGACGTGATCGCCACGGAGCAGCAGACGCGGCCGGCGGTCGAGAAGCTGAAGGCCGCCGGGATTCCCGTGTCGCTGTTCATCGACCCCGACCTGGCGCAGGTCGATCAGGCGATGGACCTCGGGGCCGACGCCATCGAGTTCCAGACCGCGAGCTACTCCGAAGCGATCGGCGCGGAGGCCGTCGCGGCCGAACTGGACAAGCTGCGAACGGCCGCGACGCACGCCGTCGCGCTGGGGTTGCACGTCCACATGGGGCACGGGCTGAATTACGTCAACGTGAAGCCGATCGTCCGCATCCCCGGCGTCGAGGAGCTGAACATCGGGCACGCCATCGTGTCGCGGGCGGTGTTCGTGGGGCTGGAGCGGGCCGTGCGCGAAATGAAGCAGGCGATCCAGGAGCACTACCCGGACCGGCGGCGGTGATTCTTCGGGCGAAGCCCACCGCCGCGGCGGGTGGGCTTTTCGCGATCGCTTACCGTAATCCCAGTCGGGCTCGCACCTCGTCGTCCGGCACGTCGGCAGGTCCGGTCCCGCCGTGGATCAGCAGGTAGGCGTCGAACGCCGGGTCGCCCGGCATCGGGAGCGGGGTCAGCACTCGCCACGCCGCTTCCGCCGGGACTCCCGCCTCCCGACACTTGCGGTCCACCTCATCGACCTGCCGCAAAACCCGCGGTTGCTCCTCCGGGCGGATCGGCGTGCCGAGGATGCCGCGCGGCAGGTTCACCAGCATCAGGCCGAGTATCAGCAAACCCAGCCGCCACGCCTGACGGGCCGTCAGCTCCGTATCCGCCGGGCGGCGTAGCCCGCCGGCGACGGCCAGCACCACCCCCAGCCACGGGAACACGGTGTAGCGCGACCAGCCGCGCAGCTGGTCGTACGACCACCCCGCCCGTGCCGAATAGATCAGGCCGAAATGGCAGACGACGAACGCCAGCCCGAGCACGACCAGGTCGCGCCGCGGCGCCCGCCGCCACCACCACCCCGCGCCGGCCGCGACGCCGACCAACAGCACCGCGGCGACGGCCGGGGGGGTGGTGAACCCGGCGACGCCGACGGCCCCGAAGAGGAGGTTGTCCACGACCGAGCGGGCCGTGTACACCGCGCCGACGACGGGGTCCATCCCTGCGATGGTGGAGTCGGAGCCGTGGTGATTGACGTGCAGCAACTGGTCGCCCGCCATCGCCAGTGCGAGCGCGACGAACACCACCGTGCCGACGAGCGGAAGCCCGGACACCCACCACCGGCCGCTGAGAAACAGGTACAGCGCGCACAGCGGGCCCGTCAGCACGCCCCCGCCGAACCACCCCGGCGCGACCGCCGACCACACGGCCGTCGCCGCCAGCCCGACCCACGACCGCGCCTGAACCCACCTTTGCGCCGCGAGGAGTGCGAGCAGGGTCGCTGCGGCCGCCCACAGGGCCGGGCTGGCGGCGTACCAGTTCACCGCCTCCTGGTACGCCGTGGTGACGCCGAACCCGGCCGCGGCCGCGAGGCCGTAGTACGGATGCCCGCGCTCTTGCCGCACGAACCGGTACACGAACCACACCGTTCCGAGTAGCGCCACCCGGACCGACACCGCCCCTGCCAGCGGCAGCGACGCGGCCCCGTCCGCTGCCCACATGACACCGCACGTGAGGAGGCGGAACAGCGGCCAGCAGTGCTCGTTCACCGGCACCCACAGCCGCTCGCGGGTGTCGGCCCACGAGCGCGACTGGCGCAGGATCATGAAGTCGTCGAGCTGGAGTCCCGGGACGACGAGCGAGAGGCCGTGGACGACGAGCGTCGCCGCCGCCACCGCCGCCCCGACGGCGACGATGCGGCGGGCTGCGACACGGGATGCGGCGGAGTTCGGGGTCACGACGGGAAGTGTATCAGCGAACGTCGGGAACGTAGTCTACCAGTTTTGTTGATAATCGTCGGCGAGCGGACGTCGTCAGCCGGCTGTTGGCTCGGGGCTTGAAGCCCGGAGGGCGCCTTGGTTAGCCCGGGGCGGAAGTCCCGGGCGGCGTCCGAGGTGTACCCGAGGCGACGCTCCCACGATTCAACGCTTCGCCCGCCCGGGGCTTCCGCCCCGGGCTAACCAAGGCGCCCTCCGGGCTTCGAGCCAACAGCACCCTCACGCGGGACGCTCGCCGAGGATTTCGTCCGAGCTTGCCTACTACTTTCCCGACACACCCTCACGCCGACCACGCCTGGCCCGGTTCCGCGGTCGGCAGCTCGACCGCGCCGCGGGTCTTGTCGAGCACGTACTTCTGGAACGCGAAGACGCGCTCCTCGCGGTTGCCGATCACGCCCGGGAACGGGCTCGCCTCCATCCCGCGCTGTACGCCGCGGTAGATCGACCCGTCCTCGTCGAACACCTGGTACGCGACCCGCGTGGCGATCCACTCTAGGAAGCGGCTCAACACCCAGGCCACCGGCCCCGAGCGGGTGCCGCGGAGCGTGAACAGGATGCACCGGTACCGGCACGTCGTCGGCCCGGTGGGGAAGACGCACTGCATCATGCGGAACACGTCGAGCGAGCTGCCGGTGGCGTGCGGGTGAAGGACGCGGTGCCAGTACTCGTTCGTCACCGGCACGCCGAGCCGCCGCACGATGAAGCTCATCGCCCGGCCGGCGAAGTCGAGCGGCGGCAGGGTCTTGAACGAGCTGAACCGCTCCGTCAGCTCGTGCCAGGCGTTCTCGGCCGGGGGGAACTCCTTGAACGTCTTCGGGTGAACCTCCGGGATGTGGTACGACTCCAGCGAGTTCTCCAGCACCACCTTCCAGTTGCACGGGAAGTCCTTCTCCCACGTCGCCGAGTACCGGTAGACGCCGCCGTAACTCTCCCAGTGTTCGCGCACCGGGCCGAGCCACTCGGCCAGGGACACGCCGGTGTCGGTGAGGCGGACGAAGACGAGGTCGCCGCAGGTGTCCACGGCGAAGCGGCGGAGGCAGGAGTTGTCGCGGTCCCACGGGCGGAACGCCGGTGCGTCGGGGATCTTCCCCGTCCGGCCGTCCTCGCGGTACTCCCAGCCGTGGTACTGGCAGCGGAGGCGTTCGGTGTTGCCGCACGGCTTGTCGGTCAATCGGCTGTGGCGGTGCGGGCAGACGTTCAGGAACGCCCGTAACTCGCCGTCGAAGTTGCGGATCAGGATCGGCGTTTCGAGCAGGTCGAGGGTGAGGAAGTCGCCGGGCCTGCACAGTTGCCCGACCGTAGCGACCGGGTGCCACGCCGGGAGGAACAGGTGCCGCAGCTCGGCGCGGTACTGCTCCTCGGACGTGTAGTGCTCCGGACGCAGCAGGTGCCGAAGGTGGTGCTGGTGGAGAAACATGGGTGCGGGGTCGTGGAGCGATGGGTCGAATTGTAGCGTGCCGCGGAAAGCCCGGGGACGGCCGTCCCCGGACTTTGCCCATAGTCCTGACTCACTTTCCGCCCAACTTCTCCATCGTGAGCTCCGGCTGCCACAGGCTCAGGAACGTCGGTAGCTTCGACCGGTCGAGCCCGGGGATGTTCGGCAGCAGACCGGCCCCCTGGAGCGGCACGTTGGCGGTGACCGCGTACACCGAGTGCGCCGGGTCGTTGGCCCGGCGGTAGAGCACGACCTGTGGGCGGAAGCCGTCGCCGCAGCCGGCGCCGGCCGCGACCGCGATGGCGTGGTCGAGGTCGCCGACCTGATCGACCAGCCCGCGCGCCCGGGCCTGCGTGCCAGTGAGGATGCGGCCGTCGAACACGGCGGGGTCGGCCGTCGGCCGCGACTTGCGGACGTCGGCGACGAGCCGGCCGTGGAACTCGTCGGCCATCGCCTGCAGGAGCTGCTTCTCCTCCGGCAGGATCGGGCGCGCCGAGCTGCCGATGTCGGCCTTCACCCCGGCCTTGATCGGCTGCGGGATCACGTTGAACTGCGCCATCAGGTCTTGCAGGTTGAACAGGTTCAGCACGACCCCGACGCCGCCGGTGACGGTCCCCTCCCCCGCGACGACCTGGTCCGCGGCCGACGCCAGGTAATACGCCCCGCCGCACGCGGTATCCAGCAGCGCCGCGACGACCGGCTTGCCGCAGCGGGATTTGAAGCGTTCCAGGTCGCGCCGCATGGCGATGCACGCCGCGACGCCGCCGCCGTGGCTGTTGACCCGCACCACGACGGCCTTCACGCACGGGTCGGCCTCGGCGGCGTCGAGCCGCTCGCGGAACAGGGCCACGGGATTCTCGCCGAGCGACGAGAAGCCGGCGAACGGCGTGTTGAGGATGAGCCCGTCCACGTCCACGACCGCGACGCGGGCGTTCGACGACCCCGCCACAACGACGACCGGCCGCACCGGCCCGGCGCTCGGGCTGACGGGCGGCATGTCGGTGGTGACGCGGGTGTCGACGGGGCCGTCGAAGGCGACGCGGTTCTGGGTGCGGACGATGAACCGCTCACAGCCGGTGCTGAGAAGCACGCCCGCAAGCATGAGAAGGTGACTGCGCATTTTTTGCCCACCGCCCCGGTCAGGAACTTCCCGCCCCGCCCCCGTTTCTCAGCATCGGCAGAATCCCCCCATCCGGTTGAGTCGTCCTACCCGGCACAGGAGATGCAATCCGCCCTACCCTCCCCGAACGGGTCGGGATAACCGGTTGCTCTAACCTCGCCACCTTACCCAGACGGCGGCGTATACCGTATCTTTCCACACTACCCAAATTGCCAAGCTGTGGCAGTTTGCGGATAATGACGCATTGGGCTTCGGGTCGCACCTGCCCGCGGCGACCCCTCCGTTCCGGCCGATCCGCACTCGCCCGCGGCCGGGCACCGCCCCTTGAGGGACATGATGGATTCGAGCGACATTTTCGTTCTGACCCCGCCCTCCTCTCCCGACCCGTCGCTGGCGATCGCCGCCGTCCGCGCCGGCGCCCGCGGCACGCTCGACCTCGAATACGCCCACCCGGAATCGATCCGCGCCGCGGTTCAGCGGCTGGCCCGCCACGGTCGCGGCTCGTTCGGCGTCAAGCTCGGCCGGGACGCGGCGACGGTCCTCCCCCTGCTCCTCGACGCCAATCGACCCGCCTGGGTAATCCTGGCCGGCGGCATCGTGCCGGAACACGCCGCGACGGCCCAGCACCTGCGCGAGGCGGGTGTCGAGGTGGTGGCGGAGGTGGTGAGCCGGGCGGAGTTCGACGCGGCGGTCGTGTGGGGCGTGGACGGCGTGGTGCTGAAGGGACACGAAGCGGGCGGCCGGGTCGGCGCGGAAACGTCCTTCATCCTGGTTCAAGCGTGGCGGCAGTTCGCGGCGAAGCACGGTGTTTTGCTGCCGTTCTGGGTGCAGGGCGGCGTCGGCCCGCACACCGCGGCGGCGTGCCTCGCGGCCGGCGCCCGTGGCGTCGTCCTCGATTCGCAACTGCTGCTGACGCGCGAGTCGCCGCTGGGCGAGGCCGCCCGGAAGCGCATCGCCGGGCTCGACGGCGGCGAAACGGTCGTGCTCGGGGCGCGGCACGGGGAAGCCGTGCGCGTGTTCGGCCGGGCCGACAGCGCCGCCGCGCAGGAGCTCATGCGCGACGCGGACCGGCTGACGGAGCTTCCCGCCTGGCGGGCCGCA
>DASPHQ010001000.1:0-2558 GCA_035629595.1 Urbifossiella sp.
CGGGGTCATCAGGGGAAGTAGCCATCTTCGTAGTCCTTGCGTTCCGCCCGGCTCGCCACCCGGGCGCTGATGATTCGGACCTTGTCACCCCGGTCGGTGTGGGAGACGATCAAGAGCCGCCCACCCTCCGACTGGCCCATCGTGATGTATCGGTCCTCGTCGTCGGAATGGGCTGGGTCGTAACCGGTCAGGGCGAGCGGGTCGCCGAACACCGTCACGGCCTCGGTGAACGGCACGCCGTGCTTCGTCTCGTTCGACGCCGCCTTGTCGTCGTCCCACTCGAAGTCCATCGGCACTCCCCGCCTGGGGACCGTGTTGGGTATCGTCTCGCGGCGGAACGGTCAGGTCAAGGCCCGGCTCACTTCTCGAAGCCGGCGAGCCAGTGGGTGACGATCGCGCTGTAGTACGTCGGCCCGGCGCCGGACGCCTCGCCGGGCTGCACCGCGCTGCCGCCGTCGGCGTTGCGGCACGACGCCAGGAACGCCCGCAGGCGGGCGCGGTCCAACGGCGGTTGCTCCAGCAGTACCAGCGCCCGCATCACCCGGTACGTCGATTCCAGGTCGGACGACTTCGCCCCGGCCTTGCCCCAGCCGCCGTCCGGCCGCTGCCCCGAAGTCAGGTCGCCCGTCAGGATCAGGTGCTCCTGCCGGCTGATCCGCGCCCCGAGCCGCGCGACCAGCGCGACCGCCGAGCCCGTCGTCCGGGCGCCGCCGTCCCGCGGTTCGGGCAGTTTCCCCTTCAACTCGGCATACGCCACGTCGATCCACGGGTTCAGGTTGAACGGGCAGTCCTTCACGCCCCACGCCTCCACCCCGCCGGCCGCGATCCGCACCTCCTCGAACGTCCTGGCGTGCTCCTTCAGGTAGTCCAGCGCCTTGCGGTAGCGCTCCTTCGGCACGCCCAACTCCGTCGCGGCCATGATGCCGACGCTGGTCAGCGTCACGTCCGCCTTGCCGCCGGGGGCGTCGGCGAAGCCGCCGGTCTTGGGGTCGAAGCACGACATCACGAACGCCGCGTGCTTGTCGACGTTCGGCACCTTGGCGCCGCTGTACTTCAGCGCCCGCGCGCCCGCCGACGTGGCCCGCAGGCCGGGCTTCCCGTCGAGCGCCGGGGCGAACCCGCCGGCCGGGACTTCGAGCTTCAGGACGTAGCGGATGGTGCCGAGCTTCGCCTCGACGGCGGCGACGATCTCGGGCGTCTGGGCGCGGGCCGCGGGGGCGGCGAGGAGCACGAGCGCGAGCGCGGCGGGACGCATGGGAGGGCTCCGCGGGGTGTCGGGTTATCGTACCGAACACGGCCGCGGGTCGGCTGTTGGCGCCGGGCGATTCCGCGCATCTGGGGTTGGCGCCCGGCCGCGGATGCCGTTTGCTGAGGGGACCACCCCGAGGGCCGGCCGCGATGGGCATGCAGGACTACACGGCGAACCAGCAGAAGATCATCAAGCGGTACTACGAGAACATCGACCAGATCGCGCTGCAGCGCCTCGCGGAGCTGGTCGGCGACCTGTACCTGGCGACCGGCAAGAAGCTGGCGAAGGTGTGGGAGTCGGCCGTGGGGTGCATGCAGAAGCTGGGCGTGCCGCAGGCCCGCATCGACCACCTGCTGGCGCAGAAGAAGCCCGAGATGGTGGCGACGCTGGTGAAGGAGTTGAGCGGGAAGGACTAAAGCGATCTGAGCCGGCCCCGTCAGGGGTCGGAGCCTGCCGCGCGCAGTAGGCTCCGACCCCTGACGGGGCCGGCTCAGAGGTGCCGAACGCTAACCGCGCGTCGTCACGTACCCGCGCAGCAGCCCGCCGAGCTCCTTCACCCACCCGCGCAGGCCGGCGAACTCGGAGCGGTCCACGGCCGCCTCGCGGGCCACCAGGTACACCGCATCGGCCGCGGGGCAGGCCGCGTCGCGGTCCGGCAGCACACCCCACACGCCGGCGTCGATCAGCACCCAGTCGTACCACTGCCGCAACTGTTCCGCCAGCCGCGGCAGGTCGTCGGCGATGCCGGGCGGCGGCGCCGCCGGGTTCCCGCCCGCGGCCAGGACTTGCAGGTTCGGCACCGCCGTCGCCTGCGCCGCCCACGCCAGCGGCACCGTGTGCGCCAGCACCTCCACCAGCCCCGGCGCCGGCTTCAGCCCCATCATGCGGGCCACGCCGGGCCGCGTCACGTTGGCGTCCACGATCAACACCCGGCCGGGCGTCTCCTTCGCCAGCGTGACGGCGAGGTTCAGCGCCACCGTGGTCGTGCCGGATTCCCCCGCCGCGGCGGTGAAGAACAGCACCCGCGGGGCGTGCTCCGCGAACTGCGCCTTCACCTCGTCGCGCAGCACCCGGTACTCGCCGCTGACGGCGTGGTCGGGGTGGTGGAACGCCACCAGCGCCGGGTCGGGGCCGTCGGAGTGCTCCGGCGTGCGGACGCGGCCCGACAAGTCGTGGAAACTCACCGACAGGTAGCGCGGCGAGTCGGAGGCGAGGCGCGGGAACGGGCGTGCGTCCGCGGTCGGGGCGGGGGACACCGCCGGCTCGGCCTTCGCCACGACCGGCAGCGGCGGGAACTTCACGACGGCGG
>DASPHQ010001001.1:0-5810 GCA_035629595.1 Urbifossiella sp.
CACCCCGGGCTACACGCCGTCGCCCTCCGGGCTCAAGACCCGAGCCGACAGCCAGTACGCCCCAATCCGTAGGCACACCCGCGGGGGAAATCCGATGGCCTCGCGGCACCGCCGCGGGGATACTAATTCGGAGGACCGACGGGAGGGCGCAGCGGTGGCGATCAGACTCACCCCCTGGCGGATCGCTGCCGCGTCCGCGTGCGTGCTCGCGGCCGCGGCCTACGGCCAACCGCTGCCGGTCGCGCCCGCGCCGACCGTCGTCGGGCCGGACGGACGCGCCCTGTTCGAGCGGTACTGCTTCGAGTGCCACTCCGCGGACACCCGCCGCGGCGGGTTCGGCCTCGACAAGCTCCTCGCCGACCGGGCCGACCGGCCGCGGTGGGAGAAGGTGTGGAAGACGGTGCGGCACGAGTTCATGCCGCCCGCGGCCGCCGACCAACCCACCGACGCCGAGCGCCGCACCATCGCCCGTTGGGTCGAGCGGAGCGTGTTCGGCGCCGACCCGGCCCGCCCCGACCCCGGCCGCGTCACCATCCGCCGGCTCAACCGGATGGAGTACCAGTACACCGTCCGCGACCTGTTCGGCATCGACCTCGACCTCGCCGGCGAGCTGCCGCCCGACGACACGGCCTTCGGCTTCGACAACATCGGCGACGCCCTCACCGTCTCCCCTGCCCTCCTCGACACCTACCTCGCCCTCGCCGAGAAGGTCGTCGCCACCGCCCTCGTCACCGACGGTCCGCGCCACCCGCGGACGCAACTCAAGCCAGCCGACTTCCGCCCGAAGGCCGGGGCGAAGGGGACCACCCGTGCCGAGCAGGCCGCGACGGTCGAGCTGAAGCACGCCGGCCGCTACCGGGTGGAGGTGCAGTACGGCGTCGGCGGGTGGCAGGAGTTCGGCGGCGAGTACGAGCTGGCCGTGGCGCTCGGCGGAAAGGCGATCGGCGCGAAGCGGACGATCAGCGTCGGCGGCAACCGCACGTACACGGTCGCGGCCGAGGTCGAACTGGCGAAGGGGCCGCACGAGCTGGTGGTGGCGACCGACCCGGTCGGGAAGGGCCGGCCGCTGCCGGTGTCGCCGCGGGTGACGGTCACCGGCCCGCTCGGGTCGGACGTGTTCGAGTACCCCGCGTCTCACGCCCGCGTCTTTGACCGCGGCCCCGCCCCGGCCGACCCCGCCGCCCGCCGCGACTACGCCCGCGCCGTCCTCACGAAGCTCGCCGGCCGCGCCTTCCGCCGCCCCGTCGAGCCCGGCACTCTCGACCGGCTCGTCACCCTGGCGCTCGCCGGGCCGACGTTCGAGGCCGGCGTCGGCCGCGCCGCCACCGCCGTGCTGTGCTCGCCGCGGTTCCTCTACCGGGCCGAGCTCCAGCCGCGCCCGGACGACCCGCGCGAGGTGCAACCGCTCGACGACTTCGCCCTCGCGTCCCGGCTGTCGTACCTCCTCTGGCTCAGCCTCCCGGACGACGAGCTGACCCGGCTCGCCGCCGCGGGGAAGCTCCGCGCCGAGCTCGGGCCGCAGGTGCGGCGGATGCTCGCCGACCCGAAGTCGGGGCGGTTCTTCGAGGATTTCGGCGGCCAGTGGCTCCGCACCCGCAACGCCCTCTACGCCCCGGTCACCTTCCGCGACCGCGACTGGATCGACGCGCTCCGGCCGCTGATGAAGGAGGAGACGGACCGGCTGTTCGAGCACGTCGCCCGGTCCGACCGCGACCTCGCGGAGCTGCTGACCGCCGACTACACGTTCCTCAACGACCGCCTCGCCACCCATTACGGCATCGCGGGCGTGACCGGGGGCGAGTTCCGCCGCGTGGCGCTGCCGGCCGACGGCCGCCGCGCCGGGGTGCTGACCCACGCCGGCGTGCTGCTTTCCACCTCGAACCCGAACCGCACGTCGCCGGTGAAGCGCGGGCTGTTCGTGCTCGAAAACCTGCTCGGCCGCGAGGTGCCGCCGCCGCCGCCGAACGCCGGCACGCTCGACGACCCGAAGGAGGGCGGCGCCGAGCCGCGGACCCTCCGCGAGCAGCTGGAGGCTCACCGGGCGAAGGCGGCGTGCGCCGCGTGCCACGCCCACTTCGACCCGCTCGGGCTGGCGCTGGAAAACTTCGACACGACCGGCCGGTGGCGCGACCGCGACGCCGGCGGGCCGGTGGACCCGCGCACCGAACTGACGACCGGCGAAAAGGTCGCCGGCCCGGCCGACCTGTCCCGCGCCCTCGCGGCGCGGAAGGACGTGTTCTACCGCTGCGTGACCGAGAAGCTGTTGACCTACGCCCTCGGCCGCGGGCTCGACCCGGCCGACGCCCCAGCCGTGGATCGCATCGCCGCCGAGGTCGCGGCCGGTGGCGGGAAGTTCTCGGCGCTGCTCGCCGGGGTCACGACCAGCCCGCAGTTCACGCTCCGCCGCGGGGACGCCGGCGAATCGCCGCGCCTGACCCGCCCGCCCATCGACATCCGCCGCCCGCCGGCCCACAAGAGTGAGGTCAAGAAGCCATGACCCGCCGCCCCCTCTCCCGCCGGGCGCTCCTCCGCGGCCTCGGCGCCTGCGTCGCGCTGCCGAGCCTGGAGGCGTTCGCCGCCGCGCGTCCGCCCGGCCCCCGGCTCGCCGCCACCGCGAGCGGGATGCCGCTGCGCGCCGCGTTCGTCGGCTTCCCCAACGGCTGCAACTACGAGCGCTGGGTGCCGTCCGGCGACGGGCGCGACTACAAGCTGAACGAGACGTTCGCCCCGATGGAGCCGCTGAAGGGGAAGTTCCAGGTCGTCACCCGGCTGGCCCACGACGCGGCCAACGACTGGGGCGACGGGCCGGGCGACCACGCCCGGTCGGGGGCGTCGTTCCTCACCGGCTGCCACGCCTGGAAGACCGGCGGCGCCCGGCTGCGGCTCGGCATCTCGGTCGATCAGGTCGCCGCACGCCGCGTCGGCCACCTCACCCGCATCGACTCGCTTCAGTTCGGCACCGAGGCCGGCCGGCTGTACGGGTCGTGCGACACCGGGTACGCCTGCGCCTACCAGTACAACCTGTCGTGGGCGTCCGAGTCGCTGCCGCTGCCGCCGGAGGCCAACCCGAGGGCGGTGTTCGAGCAGCTGTTCGGCGGGGCCGACGCCGCCGCGGCCCGCGCCCGGATGGAGCAGCGGCGGAGCGTCCTCGACTTCGTCCGCGAGGACGCCCGCGACCTGTCCCGCCAGCTCGGCCGCACCGACCGCGCGAAGGTGGAGGAGTACCTGGACGGGGTGCGCCGGCTCGAAGAGCGCATCGCCCGGTACGAGAAGTTCCGCGCCCCGGACCCGCGCGGCGCCCGCCCGCCGGAGGGCGTCCCGGACGACTACCCCGAGCACCTGGCGCTGATGTACGACCTGCTCGCGGTCGCGTTCCAGACCGACTCGACGCGGGTGGTCAGCTTCGCCGTCGCGCCGGAGGGGGCGAACCGGCCGATGCCGCACCTGGGCATCGCCGAGGGCTACCACTTCCTGACGCACCACGCCGGCAACCGCGAGAAGAAGCTGAAGGTGGCGAAGATCGAGCGCTGGTACATGGAGCAGTTCGCACGCTTCCTGGCGCGGCTCGACGCCATGAAGGAGGCGGACGGCACCTCGGTGCTGGACAACAGCATGGTCGTGTACGGCTGCGCGATCGGCGACGGGAACAAGCACAACCACGACGACCTGCCGGTGGTGCTCGCGGGCGGCGGCGGCGGGTCGCTGCGGCCCGGCCGGCACGTCGCGGCCCACCCGGACACGCCGATGACGAACCTGTTCGTGTCGCTGCTGGACCGGCTGGGCGTCGCGGCCGAGAAGGTCGGCGACAGCACCGGCCGGTTCGACGACGTGTGAGAACCTGTCCCGGAAGAATGGCCGCAAAAAGGCACAAGAGGCACAAAACGAAGCCAAGGACCGTTCTGATCCATCCGTCTTTTTGTGCCTCTTGTGCCTTTTTGCGGCCATTCTTCCGGGACAGACTCTGAGCGCCGGCCGGCCCACCCGGCACGGCCGAACTACCCGACCTTCCCGCAATCGCTGATGGTGACCTTGGCCGACGTCCGCCCGCTCTGCGACCCGACGGCTTCGATCTTCCGGACCACGTCGTACCCCTTCACCACCTGCCCGAACACGACGTGCTTGCCGTCGAGGTGCGGCGTCGCGGCGGTGCAGAGGAAGAACTGCGAGCCGTTCGTGTTCCGCCCGGCGTTCGCCATCGACAGGGTGCCGGGGCCGAAGTGCTTGCCGGCCTTCCCCTCGAACGTCTCGTCGTCGAACCGCCCGCCGTAGATCGACTCGCCGCCCCGGCCGTCGCCGGTCGTGAAGTCGCCCCCCTGGCACATGAAGTCCGGGATCACGCGGTGGAACGACGACCCCTTGTAGGCGAGCGCCTTCCCCGCCTTGTTCTTGGTGCCGACGCACAGCTGCAGGAAGTTCTCGGCGGTCTTGGGGCACGTGTCGGCGAACAGTTCCATCTCGATCCGCCCCGCCGCCTTGTCGCCGATGGTGATGTCGAAGAACACCACGGGGTTCTTCGGGTTCACGGCGTGGAACGGCTTGTAGTCGTCTGCCACGGGAGTGTCTCGCTTGGGTGCTGGGGGTTGACCGCCCTCGGTGCCCGCCCCGTCCGTCGTGCACCCGGGCAGGGCCGCCAGGCAGGCGGACAGGACGATTCCACGCAGGAGGATCACGGGCCTGTGACTCACGACGGTCTCCGTTGTCAGAATCGGATGTGGGGATTATCGGTCCGCGGGGGGGGAAGGCAAGGACGCCGCACCCGAGAGGTCGGTGAGGAGCCCCGCCGGAAACGTCGGGTTCCCGGCCTCGTCACCGGCTTTTTCGTAAACGGCTCGATTCCCGTGGCGATGTCAGGGGCGGCACGCTTCAAGTCGAGGGAAGTCGATGCGGTCGGCGGCCGGCGGTCCAGGTTGATGGCAAGGGGCGCCGCAATCTTCGCCGCGAAGGGGATCGACCGCGAGGAGGACGATCGAACCGGCGGACGCCGGCAACACCGGCGCGAATCATCACGACGGCGCGAGAGGCGCGACGGGGCCCGGCGGCTGATCCGGAGGCGCGGGGAACGAGGACACCAACTGGAACGACCAAGGATGGCCATCGACGACGCGGTACACCAGGGCCGGCGGCAGCGGGACGACGCCGGAGTTGTACTCCCCGGCTACGGTCTTATCGAAGACCAGGGGAACAGAGGCGAAGTCGAAACTCACCCAGACGGGCGGGACGCGATCGATCGCCCGCCGCGGCCGCAGAAGGGACCCGAGACCGCGGACGACGCCACCCCACAGCCGGCCCAGGACCGCGTAAACCCGGGAGCCGCCGGGAGGAGACGGGGCCGGCACAGCGAGCACGCCGTGGGCGGGGGCGAGGGACGCGGGGCTCTGCGCAGAACCGGGCGCGCGCACGCCGCCAGGCCCGCGGACGAGGGACACGGGGGGACGGTCCAAGCGGGGGGGGAACACCGGGCTCGACTCGGCGGGGCTCTTGATCTCGGTCGGAATGGGGCAGCGGTCGACCGGCCGCGGGGAGTAGTCGCGACCAGGCGGGTCGCCGGGCGGGCCAGCGGGGCGCCTCTCAGGCCACGGAGGGGGAGCGGGCAGCGGCCCGCGCGAGCGCAGGGGGAACGGGAAGACCCGGTCGAGCGGCAGGGCGCTCGGTGGATGCTCGAGAAGCGCCCCGCGATCAGCGGGGTCCGAGTCGAAGGACGGGGAATCGCAATCGCGATACGGCACGGGGGCGAGCGGCGGCGCGGGCCGGCGCGGAGAGAACGCGAGCTCACAGGCCTCGGCGACCGTCCCGGCAAGGTAAACCCCGGG
>DASPHQ010001002.1:0-2274 GCA_035629595.1 Urbifossiella sp.
CACCCCGGGCTACACGCCGACGCCCTCCGGGCTAAAACCCCGAGCCACCCGCCGCCGGGGTGGCTGTTTTCCCCCGCGCCGCGCCGGTACAACAACCGCGTCCCCACCCCCGAGCCCCGCCCCCGATGAGCAGTGCCGCCGACCCGACGGCCGCGTTCCTCGCCGCCCTCCGCGGGTCCGGCCTCCTCGCCCCCGCACAGACCGACGAACTCGCCGCGTGGACCGCCCAGAACACGCCCGATCCCACCGCCCTGGCGAAGGAGGTCGGCCGCCGCGGCTGGCTCACCAACTACCAGATCAAGGAAGTGTTCCGCGGCCGCGGCAAGGACCTCACCGTGGACCGGTACGTCCTCCTCGACCTGATCGGCGAGGGCGGCATGGGGCGCGTCTTCAAGGCCCACGACACCCGCCTGGGCCGCGACGTGGCCCTCAAGATCATCCGCAAGGAGCGGCTGTCGAACCCCGCCGCGGTCGCCCGGTTCGGCCACGAGATGATCGCCCTCGGCCAGCTCCAGCACCCCAACGTCGTCAAGGCGTTCGACGCGAGTCAGACCGGCGACACGCACTTCGTGGTGATGGAGTTCATCGACGGCCAGGACCTGACGAAGATGGTGCAGGCCCGCGGGCCGCTGCCGCTGGTGCCGGCGTGCGAGGCGATCCGCCAGGCGGCGCTCGGCCTCCACCACGCCTACGAGGCGGGGCTGGTCCACCGCGACATCAAGCCGTCGAACATCCTCGTCAGCCGCGACTGGAAGGCGGTCAAGCTGGTGGACCTCGGCCTCGCCCGGCTCGGCGAGAAGGAAGACACGCGGGTGACGCAGGAGGGGTACGTCATCGGCACGCCGGACTTCCTCGCCCCGGAGCAGGCCCGCGACGCGGCCACGGTGGACATCCGCGCCGACATTTATGCCCTCGGCGCCACGCTGTTCTACATCCTGACGGGGAAGGTGCCGTTCCCCGGGGCGACCCCGACGGAGAAGCTGCTGAAGCACTGCACCGAGCCGCCGCCGGCGCTGCTGCCGCTCCGGCCCGACGCCCCGCCGCCGCTCGAAGGAATCATCCACTGGTGCATGGCGAAGCGGCCCGACGACCGGCCGCAGACGCCGGTGCAGCTGGCCGCGGCGCTGGCGCCGTTCTGCCCGTCGGCGCCGCGGCCGAGCGGCCCGCACGCGGCCGCCCCGCCGCCGCGCCCGGTGCCGGCGCCGCTGCCACTGCCGAACCCGCACTCCAGCAGCCAGGTGTTCCGCCTGCCGATGGGCACGAACGACGACCCGATCCGCCGGCGGGCGCGGGCCGGATTCCCGTACGGTCTGGTCGGCCTCGTCTGCGGCACCCTGTTCGTGCTCGCGGTCCTCGGCTTTGCCGGCTTCCGCGCCTACTTCGGCGACCGCCTCGGGCCGGTGGATTCCTTCACGAACGTCGCCGGGATGAAGATGGTGAAGCTGGACGGCGGCACGTTCCCGATGGGGAGCGCGGCGGGCGAGCCGGGCCGGCCCGAAATGCCCGCCGGCGAGTCCGACCCCGAGGGGCCGCCGCACGAGGTGACGGTGAGCGGCCCGTTCCTGATGGCGGCCACGGAGGTGACGTTCGGCCAGTACTGGAAGGTGATGGACGCGAGCCCGCGCGGGTCGGTGTCGAAGGCGCGCGGGGCGAACCAGCTGCCGAACCACCCGGTCGAGGGGGTGACGTACAGCGAGGCGATCGAGTTCTGCAAGCGGCTGACGGACCGCGACCGGAACGAGCCGCACGCCCGTCCGGGCTGGGCGTACCGGCTGCCGACGGAGGCCGAGTGGGAGTACGCCGCGCGGGCGGGGAGCACGACGCCGTTCGGGCTGGGCGACGCGGGGGCGGACAAGCTGGTGTACCGGCCGGCGCTGAAGGCGGTGACGGCGCATTTCACGGTGACGGGCTCGGACGCGTGCGAGGACGCCGACCCGGTGCCGCCGCTGCCGCTGCCGGGGAAGGCGGGGAGCTGCCCGCCGAACCGGTGGGGGCTGTACGACATGCACGGGAACGTCGCCGAGTGGTGCCACGACTGGTTCAAACCCGGCTACCCGTCCGACGGCCCGCGCACCGACCCGACCGGCCCCGCGAGCGGTGACAAGCGCGTGGTGCGCGGCGGCTCGTACCGCGACCCGGCGAGCGCGTGTCGGAGTGCGGCGCGGAAGGGCGTGCGCCCGTTTGACGCCGGCGGCGAGCCGCAGAACCCGGTGACCGGGGCGGTGGGCTTCCGGGTGGTGTACGCGCCGGCGGCGAAGTAGGCGGGGCTGGGTC
>DASPHQ010001003.1:0-4476 GCA_035629595.1 Urbifossiella sp.
CGTCGAACACGGCAGTGATCGGCAGTTCCATCCCGGAGCCCTCCTACGGCGATTCCACGGTCACGGCCATGACGACGGGCGCGCTCGCGTCCGGCCCCTTCACGAACTCGATGGCACGAATCACGACATCCGGGCGCCGCGGCGTCACCGCCAGATACCGCACCTGCTGCCCGCCGCGCATCTCGAAGGCGAACTGCGACCCCGGCACGTCCACGCGGCGGATGTAGTCGGCGAAGTGGACGCCGTTCACGAGGGCGTGGTCCTCCGTCTTGCCGTCCTCGTAGCGGAGGCGGACCGTCATGCTCACCGACCCCTTCGGGATCGCCGGGAAGTTCCAGCCGCCGATGCCGCTCAGCAGGTGGACGGCCTTCGCCTTCCCGGCATACGCCAGCGACACGCTCTTGGGCATGTCCGGGGCGCGCTTGCCGTTCGGGCCGTACAGCATCACCGCGTTCTTCGTCTTGTCCCCCTGCGGGTCCAGCAGCAGGAACGGCACGCCGTTGAACGTCTTCGCCTTCCAGTCGGGGAAGACCAGCCGCTCGGCGGTTCCCGCGTCGTCGAAGAACATCCCCTTCGTCGTCACAACCGTTGCCACGCGGTCGAGCGGCACGGGCACGTACTTCCCCTTCTGCGTCAGGAACTCGAGCAGGTCCGTCAGCTCGGTCGGGTTGATCTGCTTCTCGAACCCCTCGGGCATCAGCGACTTGTCGGTCTCGGCCAGCGTCTCGATGTCGTCGCGGCTCAGCGGATGCCGCTTCCCCTCGGCGTCCACCACCTCCACCGACGTTTTCGTCTCGCCCGCGAGCAGGCCCGTGAGCGAGCGGCCGTCGGAGGTGACGACGCGATAAGCCTTGTAGTTCCCCTCCACGCTCCGCGACGGATCGAGGATGTGGATGAGGAGTTCTTCCTTCGGGTGGACGGACATGCCGGTCAGGTCGGGACCGACCTGCGTCCCCTCGCCGGCGTACTTGTGGCACTTCGCGCACTGGGCCGTGAACACCGTCTTCCCCTTCGCCACGTCGCCGGTCTTCGCGAGGACGTGGTGCAACTCGTCGATCACCTTCTGCCGGTCGGGGCTGGGCAGGCCGCCGCCCGCGGCGAGGAGCTTCTGCGCCCGCACGGCGATCGTCTTGTCGGCGTTGTTCGCCAGCGCCGTCTTCTGGTCGAGGGCGAGGAGGTCGAAGCGAAGTTGCCCCTTCTCGACGGCGTCGAGAAAGGCGGCGGCGGAATCGGACCTGCCGAGCACCAGCCGCAGCGCGGCGGGGCGGGCGGTGCCGGGCAACTCGCGGAGCCGGCCGACGACCGCGGGGCCGATCGCCTTCGACCGCGACGCCGCCAGCGCCTCGAAGATGCCGGCCGAGACTGCCGGCGGAGTCTGCGGCGTGACCGCGGCCAAAAGCTTCGATGCAGCGTCGGCGTCGTCGGGGCGGAAGTCTATCACCCCCTTCGCGGCGTCGATGCGGTCGCCGTCGTCGGCCTTCGCGTCGGCAGCGGTGACGAGGAATCCGTTGACGACCACGGCGATCTGGGCGTCGAGCCCCTTCACGCCGCCGGCCGCGGCGAAACGCAGGAGCTTCCCGCGGGGGGATGGTGCGAGCTTGCCCAGGAGGTCGCCGACCGCCTTCTCGCCGTCCGGCGTCAGGGCGAGCGTCTTGCCGGCGGGCCACCCGGCGGCGAGGCCGCTGAGGATGGCGTCGTCGGCCTTCGGGTTCGTGCCGATGCTCCGCAGCAGTTGTTCGACGGGCGACGGCTCCGCGGCAGGTTGGGCAGCCGCCCCGCCGGTCGGGGCCGGGCCGGTTCCGGCCTTCGCGGGCGGTGCCTTCGGGTTCGTGGCGAACGTCCGCGCGACCAGCTCCACCACCTTCGCGGACGCCGGCGGCAGCGGTCGCTCCTTTGGCGTCGCGGCGACGGCCGTGAGGAAGCGGAGCGGGTGGGCGGCGCCGGCGGCGGCGGTGGCGTCCGGGAGGCCGGCTGGTTCGAGGAACGCCGGGTCGGTCAGGTGCGACGCCAGCGCTTTGCTCAGGTTCGCGGCGTCACTCAGGTCGGCCGTGGCCATCAGGGCGGCGACCCGGACCGGCACGTCGGCGTCGGCATATGGCGACCGGGTAACGATGCCTGGGAGAAGTCCGTCGGCGTGATCGCTCAGCTTAGCCACGAGCCCCAAATAGGTCGCTCGCCGCACTGCCGCGGACGGGTGTGTGACGCCGGCCCGCACGAAGTCGAGGAGCCCTTCCGGCACCACCTTCGCGCCGAGTAGCCCGGACAGCGTCCAGACGGCGTGAACGGCACCGGCATTCAGTCCTGTCTCGTCCAGCGACTTGTCTTGCACCAGCTTCAGCAGCGCCGGTTCGATGTCGCGCTGGCCGCGCTCGACGAGCAGCCGCTGGGCGTGGAGCCGCCAGCCGAGATTCGGGTTCTTCAGCGCCTCGACCAGTTCCTGCGGCGTCGCCCCGGCCAGCTTCGGGCCGGCGTCGGCCTTCCCGCCGTGAACCACGCGGTAAATGCGGCCGTGCGTCTTGTCGCGCAGCTCGGTCTCGTAGGCATTGCCGGCGCCGTTCTTGAACCCGGCCGGCGTCGGGTTGTGCTGCACGATGAAGTTGTACCAGTCGTTCACCCACACGTTCCCGTCCGGCCCCACCTGCGCGTCGATCGGCGCCGCCCACTCGTCGTCGCTGGCCAGGAGGTTCCAGCCGTAGGTCGCGGCGAACGTGGCGCCGTTCGGGCGGATGTTGAACGTCGCCGTCAGGTGCCCCGTCGGTTCGCACAGGAACGCGGTGCGGTTCCAGTACTCGCGCGGGTAGGTGCGGGCCGTGTACAGGGCGACGTGCGACGCCGCGGTGAACCCGCCGTGCCAGTCCACCTGACGCACCTTGTCGGTGATCGGCTCCATGTGATTGTCGGCGGCGATGTTCGGCAGAGGCCCGGCGCTCAGCCCGCGGACCTTCTCCGTGTACCGGTTCGGGATCGGCATGTGAACCAGCGGGCAGCCGTTGGCCGTACTGCCGAACAGCTCGCCGGCCTCGTCGAAGTTGAGACCCCAGGTGTTGTTGTTCGTGCTGCGGAGGAGCTCGAGCTTCGCCACCTTCAGGGCGGCGTTTTCGCTCTCGACCTTGAAGCGGTAGAAGCCCTGTTTGAAGCTCACGCGCTCGTCGCCCACGGTACCGTTGAACCCGGCGTAGCCGATCGCGCCGTACACCCAGTTGTCGAACCCGTAGCGGAGGTTGCTCGGGCCGGCGTGGGTGTCGCCCGTGGACCAGCCGCGGAGGAGTTCCTGACGCACGTCGGCGGTGCCGTCGCCGTCCGCGTCCTTGAGGAACAGTGTCACCGGCGCCTGGTGCGCGATCACGCCGCCGGCGTAAGGCAGCAGGCTCGTCACGATGCTAAGCTTGTCGGCGAACGTGGTCACGGTGTCGCACACGCCGTCGCCGTTCGTGTCGGTGCAGACCACGATGCGGTCGCGGCCCTGGCCGGCGGGCTTCAGCTCGTTGGGGTAGTCGAGCGTCACCGACACCCACAGCCGGCCCTTCTCGTCCCACGCCATCGCCAGCGGCTTGCCGCCGAGCTTCTCCTCGGTCACGAACGCCCGCACCTCGAACCCGACCGGGGTGACGTAGTGCTTCACGCTCTCGGCCGGCGGCAGCGGCTTCTGCATCCGGCCGAGCGGCTCGCCCTTCCCGCCGCCCTTCTTCCCCCCGGGGTAGAACGGCACCTTGGCCGGGACGTACTCGAACGGCGCCAGCCCCTTCGGCGTCGTCGTCATGTCCGGTCGGTCGCCGAACGCGCCGGCGAGGCCCGGGTCTTGGTTGCACGCCCAGCGGACGCCGCGTTCGAGCAGGTTGTGGAAGCCGGGGTTGCCCCAGGTGCGGTGGTCGTGGCCCCACGCGGTGTAAAAGACGCGCCCCTTGCCGTGCGTCCGCGTCCACGTCCACGGCTCCTTCACGTCGCCTTCCTCGCGGACTTCGAGGAGCGTGCGGTCCGTCTCGTTGTGCTTGTGGTGGACGTAGGTTTCGTCGAAGCTCGTGAACGAGCGGTAGCCCTTGAGGATGGGGTGCTCGGGGGCGACGGCCGTGGTGCGGAACGTGCCGGTGGTGTGGCTGCGGAACTGGGCGCCGACCAGGTCGATGTACGCCGGCGAGTTCAGGAAGCAGTAGCTGGCGCAGTGGACGGGGATGAAGCCCTTCCCGGACGCGACGTAGTCCAGCAGCGCCTTCTCCTGCTCGGGCGCGATCTTGGTGTGGTTCGCGTACACCAGCAGGCCGTCGAACTGGTTCAACTTCGCGGCGTTCAGGTCGTCGAGCTTGTCGGTGTAGGTGAGGGTGATGTTGCGGGCGGCGAACACCGGCCGCAGCTGTTCGAAGCGCGCGGCCGGCTGGTGGCCGGCGTTGTCGCCGAGGAACAGTAACTTCAGCGGCGGCAGATCGGCGCCGCGGCCGCTGTCGGAGGCGACGAACGCGGCGAGCAGGGCGGCGAGGAGCG
>DASPHQ010001004.1:0-5409 GCA_035629595.1 Urbifossiella sp.
CGAATGGCTCGACGAGTACCTCGCCGCGACGACCGAGGCGAGCGGTGTGGAGCGGGCGCCGGTGCGGACCCCGGCGGTGACCCGGCGGGCGGGCGAGGCGGCGGGTAAGCGGCTGGAGCGGATGGGCCTGTGACACCGCACGTCCCACACGACGGTGCCCACACGTGAGCCGCAGCGCACACGAACAGCATGCCCGCGACTCCCTCCGGATCACCCGGAGTACGTGCCAGACGTGCGGTGGTCGGAGATCGAAGGGCGGAGTCGATGACGGACGCGGAAGTCATCCCCGCGTGTACGGAGTGGACGAACCACCTGCCACCCGACGGGCCAACCGCCGATGATGACCGCGGCCGAGATCAAGCAGTACAAGGACGACCTGTACGGCGACCCCGACAAGCGCCCGCCCCGTCCGCCGTGGGTGGGGTCGGGGGTTCCGAGTTCTCTCATCGCGGTCCCGCAGTGGATGCCGTGGTGCCTGACGTGGCGGGTGGACAGCGGCAAGGGCCAGTGGGCCAAAATCCCGCTCAACCCGAACACGTACCGGGACCAGACGGGCCGCATGAAGTGGGCCAAAAACAACGACCCCACGACGTGGGCCACCTACGAGGCCGCCCGCGCCGCCGCGAACAAGGCCGGGATTCGCAACGCCGCCAGCGTGGACGGCCTGGGATTCGGCTTCACCCGCCGGCCCGACGAGGAGGTGTGCGAGTTCGGCCTCGACGTGGACATCTGCCGCGACCCGCGCACAGGGGAACTCACGCCGCTCGCCCGGCGGGTCGTGCTGGAGTTCAAGACCTTCACCGACATCTCTCCCAGCGACACCGGCCTGAAGCTCTTCGGCCGCGGTCGGCTGCCGTGGGCGAAGGGGCGGAAGGTGAAGCTGCCGACGGGCGAGGAACTGGAGCTGTACGACCACGCCCGGTACTTCACCCTCACGGGCCGGCTCCTGCCAGGCGCGGCGCCGGAGGTCGCCGACTGTCAGCCCGCCCTCGACGCGCTGATCGCCGACTTCTACCCGCCGGGGGAGCCAGTCCGGAAGGCGAACGGGAAGGCCGCCCGGCCGCGGCCGGAACTCGCCCCCGACGACCTGCGCATCATCGAACTCGTCTGCCGGAAGTACGCGGGGCTGTGGAACGGCGACCTCAGCCGCCACGGCGACGACGACAGCCGGGCCGATCTGGCGCTCTGCAACGTGCTGGCGTTCTACTGCCACAACGACGCGGACCGTATGGACCGGCTGTTCTGCCAGTCGAAGCTCGGGGAGCGGGCCAAGTGGCGGGACCGGGCCGACTACCGGGCCGGGACCATCGGCAAGGCGACGGCGTGGTGCACGGCGTTCTACGACCCGAGTTGGCGGCCGCCGACGCCCACACTGTACGTGAGCGGGAAGCCGCTGGACGAGAGCGACGAGCCGAAGGAGCCCACTCCGGGGGAGCCTGACGCCGAGCCCGAGGCCGACGGCGGCGGAGCGCCTGAGGGGGGCGAAGCACAGCCGCCGGCCGACGGGCCGACGACCGCCGCGCCGCAGCCGCCGGGCCGGCCGAAGATTCTTATCAACGAGCTGGAGTACGAGGTCATCAAGCAGGTGTACGCCGCGCTCCAGGCCGACGAGCGGCTGTACGTCCGCGGGGGGAAGCTGGTCAGTGTGGAGTTCGACCCGCCGGTGAACGGAACGCAAACCGCGCCGAAGATCGTGACGCTGGAGACGGCGGAAGTCCGCACCCGGATCACCCGCTACGCCCGGCTGTTGAGGGAGAACGACAAGGGCGAAATGAAGCCGTGCCACCCGCCGGACTGGCTCGCAAAGGGGGTGTGCGCGGCGACCGTGAAGGGGAACCTGCGCTACCTCGCCGCGGTCAGCACCTCGCCGGTCCTGCGGATGGACGGCACGGTCCACCAGTGCCCCGGCTACGACCCCGCCACCGGCGTGCTGTACGTCGCCGACGCCGACTGTGACACCATCCCCGAGAACCCGACGCGGGACGATGCCGCGCGGGCGGCGGAGACGATCCTGAAGGGGGTGCGTCAGTTCCCGTGGCGGGCGACGATCGATCAGTCGGCGTGGCTGTCAATGGTCCTGACGGCGGCGTGCCGGCATTCGTTCCACGGCCCCGCGCCGCTGTTCGTCGGCATCGCCAACCACCCCCGCGCCGGCAAGACGGCCCTGACCAAGGCGGCCGGCATGATCGCCACCGGCCGCGAGGCGCTGTTCGAGGGATACCCGGTCCGCCGAGTTGCCGGCGGCAAGAAGGACACGGAGGACAACGAGGAGTTGCGGAAGCTCAAGACGGCCGTCCTCGCCGCCGGCCACCCCTTCTACTGCCTCGACAACGTCCCGAACGGGCACCGCTTCGGGTCGCACGTCCTCGACTCGCTCGTCACCAGCGTCATGGACGCCGGGCGGCTGACCGGCACCGGCGACGCCTCGGCCCGCCCCGCCCTGACGACGTGGACGATCAATGGGAACAACATCGCCCCGGTCGGGGACACCGTCCACCGCGTCGTGCCGTGGCGGCAGTCCATCCGCGACGCGAGGGAGCACAAGCAGAAGGGGTTCGAGGGGCTGGAGGTTACGGAGTGGGCGTCGAAACACCGCGCCGAACTGTACGCCGGTTGCCTGACGATGGTGGGCGCCTACATTCGCGCCGGCCGGCCCGACCAGCAACTCCCCAACTTCGCGGGGTTCGAGGCGTGGTCCCAGACGATCCGCTCAGCGATCGTCTGGGCCGGCCTCCCCGACCCACTCCTGACGCAGCACGAGTTCACCGCGACCGGCGAGGACGAGACCGAGGCCGGGCACCTGATCGACCTGCTGTTCGAGCTGGAGTCGGGCCGGGGGCCGCTGACCTGTGCCGAGATACTCGACCTGCTCGACGACGACCTGGACGCCGGCCCCGCCGGCAGTTGGAAGCACCCGGCCGCCCTGATCGCGTTCCGGTTCGTGTTCCCGAAGGGCAAGCCCAGCGCCAAGAAGTTCGGCGCGGTGATGAAGAGCCACCGCGGCCGGGTGGTTCGGGACTGGTGCATCGGGGGAAAACCCGATCGCAACGGCGTTGTTCAGTGGACCGTGCAATCAACCGTCCCGCACTTCACCCACGGGTCGGAAGAACAACAGGGCGAGGGTGAACACCAAAAGTGCGGGGTCACCCCCCCGGTGACCCCGCAAGACCCCGCACCTGACCCCGCACCTCAACCTGATAACCCACCAACGGGTTACGACTTACTGCGGGGTCTGCGGGGTGAAAATCTACGCGTGCGCACGCACGAGGCTTCACCACCCGACACCACCCACACGGAAGGCTCCCCGTATAAGGAGCCCCCTAGCGCAGACCCCGCTAACCCCGCGACAACACCTAACAACCATGCGGGACAAGGGGATAAGGTGCGGGGTCAGAGCGCGGGTGATGCGGGGTCTGCGGGGTCACCCCCCGACCACGACCCCGACGGCACCTTCGAGATCACGGAGTCCATCGAGTGACAGTCGCCGAACTCCTCGCCGTGGCGACCGAGGCCGGCCTGACAGTCGCCGTCGTGCATGGGCAACTGCTCGTGAAGGGACCGAAGCGGGCCGCGGACGTCGGCCGTGCCGTGCTGGCGCGCAAGGCCGAGGTGTTCGCCCATCTCACCCCTCCGCCGCCCGTCTGGTCCGTGGCCGAGGCGCTCCGCCGGATGGCGGCCGACGCCGCAGTGGAGCGTCACGGCTGCCGAGGGGCCGACCCGTTAATCCAGGCGGCGGCGGCGTGTGCGTGCGAGGCGTACCGCCAGCGGGACGCGGACGGAGTGGCCCGGGCGTGCGCCGAAGTCGCCCGGCTGGCGGCCTCGATCGACGGGGCGATACAGGCGCCGGGGTCGGAAGAGCGGGGTCTGGGGTGATGTTCCGCAAAACGAGGAGCGCCGCGATGGACGTGGAAATGTGGCCGGTCGGGCGGCTGAAGCCGTACCCGGAGAACCCACGGCGGAACGACCCCGCCGTGGACGCGGTGGCGGCGTCCCTGAAGGAGTTCGGGTTCCGCCAGCCGATCGTCGTGGACGAGCAGGACGTGATCGTGGTCGGCCACACCCGGTACAAGGCGGCGCTCAAGCTCGGCCTGGCCGAGGTGCCGGTCCACGTCGCCCGCGGGCTCACCCCCGAGCAGGCCCGGGCCTACCGCATCGCCGACAACCAGACCGCGACGCTGTCCATGTGGGACGACGGGCTGCTGGCCCAGGAACTCGCCGCGCTGCAGGCGGCCGACTTCGACCTCGGGCTGACCGGGTTCGCCGAGGACGACCTGCTCGCCCTGCTGGCCGACCCGCCCGCGGCGGCGACGGGCGACCCGGACGACGTGCCCGAGCCCCCGGCGGTGCCGGTGACCCGCCCCGGCGACCTGTGGGCCGTCGGCCGGCACCGGCTGCTCTGCGGCGACGCGACGAAGACCGCCGACGTGGCCCGGGTGCTGGGCGGGGAGCCCGCGGACGTGCTGCTGACGGACCCGCCGTACAACGTCGCCTACGAGGGCGGCACGGCCGACCGGCTGACCATCGCCAACGACGACCTGTCCCCCGACGACTTCCAGCAGTTCCTCGTCTCCGCCCTAGCGGCGGCGGGCGCCCACCTGCGGCCGGGCGGTGGGTTCTACGTCTGGCACGCCGACACGTTCGGCCTGTCCGTCCGCCGGGCCGTGGCCGAGGCGGGCCTGCGGGTCCGCCAGTGCCTGGTGTGGGTGAAGCCGGCGCTGGTGCTGGGCCGGCAGGACTACCAGTGGCGCCACGAGCCGTGCCTGTACGGGTGGGCCGACGGCGCCCCCCACACCTGGCTCGGCGGCCGCGCCCAGACCACCGTCCTGGAGTTCGACAAGCCCGCCCGGAACGGCGAGCACCCGACCATGAAGCCGGTCGCGCTGTTCGGGGCGCTGCTCGCCAACAGCTGCCCCGAGGGTGGCGCCGTCCTCGACCCGTTCGGCGGGAGCGGGACGACGCTCGTCGCCGCGGAGCAGGCGGGCCGCAGCGCCCGGCTGCTGGAACTCGACCCGAAGTATTGCGACGTGGTGTTGGCTCGCGCGGCGGCGACGTTCGGCGGCGCGGTGCCGGTCCGGCTGGTCGAGGACGGAGCCGAGGTCGCGTATGAAGCGGTGGCGGCCTGCCGGCGGGGCGAGCCTGCCGCGGCGTAGCATCGGGTGTTCGAGCCGGGAAACCGCCCGGACCCTGCAACAGGGCTGCAAAAGTCTGCAACTTGGGGTCGTGTGGAGGGCGTGCCGTGGTCGCGCAGCGGAAGAAGAACGACGACGCGGTGGTGTTCGCCCTCGCCTGCGGGGCGACCGTCGAGGCCGCCGCGCGGCAGGGCGGGGTGTCCGAGCGAACGGTCTACACCCGGCTCCGCGACCCCGACTTCCAGAAGCGGATCAAGGAGGCCCGGACCGACCTCGTCCG
>DASPHQ010001005.1:0-4344 GCA_035629595.1 Urbifossiella sp.
CGCGGCGGCGTTCTACCTCGGCCAGCCGCGGCCGGCGGGGGCGGCGTCCAACGACCGCCACGGCGACACCATCATGGCGACCGGGGCGGTGTCGATCAACCCGCGCATCCAGACGGACGGCGTGTGGCTCCTCGACTACAAGGCCGGGAAGCTGCTCGGCACCGTGGTGGACCGGACCGCAGGCAAGATCGTCGGCTGGGCCGAGGTCGATCTCCGCAGCGAGTTCGAGCTTCAGGCGCTGCAGGAGGTCCACTTCCTGATGACGACCGGCTACATCACGCAGGGGCAGTCGGCGCTGTACCTCGCGGAGACGAGCACGGGGAAGTTCGGCGTGTACACGATGGGTCCGGGGACGAACGGGACCGGCGTGGTGATCCGCCGGCACGACATGACGCAGTTCCGCGCGGCGCCCGCGGCGCAGCCGGTGGTGCCCGCCGGGGGCGTGGCGCCGAAGGGGTGAGGGGTGCCGAACCCCGGGGACGGCTGTCCCCGGGCTTTCCCGCGTACATAGCATGATCGGGACCGGCCCCCGCACCCACGGGCCACCCGATGATCGACGTTCACATCCACGCGGTCCCGCCGAACCTGCCCGGGGTGGGGCCGCTGTCGCCGCTGCTGAAGCTCGCCCCCGAAACCGTCGCCGCTGAGCTGCGGGCGCAAATGCAGACCGCCGGCGTCACCCACGCCCTCGCCATGGGCCAGTGGAACGCCGGCGACGACGACCCCCTCGGCGTGAACAAGACACTCGACATCGCGGCCCTCGTTCCTGGTCTGAAGGCCATCGGCGCCTGCGACCCCACCCGCACCGACGACGCCCACTTCGCCCGCTGCGCCGACGTGCTGGCCACCGGCCGGGTCGTCGCGCTGAAGTGTTACCTCGGCTACCTGCACTACGAGCCGGCGCACGCCCACTACCGGCGGTACTACGAACTCGCGGCCCGGTTCCGGGTGCCGGTCATGTTCCACTGCGGCGACACGTACTCGCCGATGGCGAAGCTCCGCTTCGCCCACCCGCTCGGCGTCGACGAGGTGGCGGTCGATCATCCCGACGTGCGGTTCGTCATCTGTCACCTCGGGAACCCGTGGGTCACGGACGCGGCCGAGGTCATCTACAAGAACATGAACGTCTGGGCCGACCTGTCCGGGCTGCTGGTCGGCGACGACGGCGTGTTGGGGTCGGACGACGCGCGGGAACTGGCCGCGGACCTGGCGCACGAGGTGCGCCGCGGGATGAAGTACGCGGAGCGGCCGAACCGCTTCCTGTACGGCACCGACTGGCCGCTGGCGCCCATGGCCGCGTACCGCGACTTCGCGCGGGAGGCCATCCTGCCCGAGTTCCACGACTGCGTGTTCGAGGAGAACGCCCGCCGCCTGTTCCGGTTGGGCTGACGGTGGGTGGTGACATGTCTGGTAGCCGCGGGCTTCAGCCCGCGCCCACGTCGGCGTGGTCAAAGGGGCGTAACCCCTACTACTCCGCCGCAGGTGGGCGCGGGCTGAAGCCCGCGGCTACCGGCCAGGTAGCGAACCCCGCCGTCCCCGCCTGTCCGCCCCGCGCCCGGGCGATACAACCCCTGGAAGCCCGCCTCGCCGCCCCCCCGAGACCGTCCATGAGCACCGAACCCGAGTACCGGCCCGGTCTGGAAGACGTGCCGGCCGCGAAGTCCGCGGTCAGTTTCCTGGACGGCAAGAAGGCCCGGCTCGAGTACCGCGGCATCCCGGTCGAGGTGCTCGCCAAGGAAAGCTGCTTCGAGGAGGTGGCCTGGCTCCTCATCAAGGGCGACCTCCCGACCCAGAAGCAGCTCGCCGAGTTCGACCACGACCTGCGCCAGCGCCGCGCCGTCCACTACCGCCTCAAAGACCTGGTGAAGTGCCTCCCGGCCGACGGGCACCCGATGGACGCGCTGCACGCCACCGTCGCGGCGCTCGGCATGTTCTACCCGTGCAAGACGGTGTCCGACCCCGCGAAGAACTGGGACGCCACCCTCCGCCTCATCGCCGCCATGCCGACGCTGGTGACCGCGTTCGCACGGGCGCGGCGCGGCGAGGAGATGCTCGAACCCCGCGCCGACCTGGATCACTCGGCGAACTTCTACTACATGCTCACCGGCAAGGAGCCGACCCCGGCGACGCGGAAGGTGCTCGACGCGTGCCTGATCCTGCACGCCGAGCACACGATGAACGCCAGCACGTTCACCGCCCGCGTCACCGGCTCGACGCTCGCCAACCCGTACCACGTCGTCGGGGCCGCGATCGGCTCGCTCGCCGGGCCGCTCCACGGCGGGGCGAACGAGGAGGTGCTCCACCAGCTCGCCGAGATCGGCACCGTGGAGAACGTGAAGCCGTGGCTCGACGCCAAGCGCGCGGCCGACCCGAAGTTCAAGGTGATGGGGTTGGGCCACCGCGTCTACAAGGTGAAGGACGGCCGGGCGACGGTGGTGCAGGACGTGGCCGAGCAGGCGTTCGCCGAGACGAGCCGGCCGAAGAGTTACGAGATCGCGCTGGCGCTGGAGAAGTACAGCGAGGGGATTTACGGCCCGAAGGGGATTTACCCGAACGTCGACTTCTACTCGGGCGTGGTGTACCAGGCGCTCGGCATCCCGGTGGACGTGTTCACGCCGATCTTTGCCATCGCCCGCGTGTCCGGGTGGCTGGCGCACTGGCACGAGCAGCTGGTCGGCAACCGCATCTTCCGGCCGGAGCAGATTTCGACCGGCAAGCACGACGTGAAGTACGTGCCGCTCGCCGAGCGGCCGTAGCAGAGATGGGGCGGGCGGCCCGTCCGTACAGGCCGCCCGCCAGGGGTCACTTCACCACGGCGCCGCAGCAGGCGGCGCAGTCGATCTCGCACAGCGGGCAGTCGTCGCAGCTCGCGCCGCAGGCGGCGCACGCGGTCGCGCAGCAGCTCGCGGTCGCGGCCGGCTTGGCGGCGCAGCACGACTGGACGGCCGGGGTCGGCGCGGTCACGGCGGCGCCGCAGCAGGCGGAGCAGTCCACCTGGCAGCGGGGGCAGCCGTCGCACCCGTCGGCGCAGGCGGCACAGGGGTTGGCGCAGCACAGCGCCGCGGACCGGCTGACGGCCGTGTAGCCGAGGGCGCTGCCGACGACGGTGCCGAGCACGACGGCGACGATGGACAGGAGCTTGGTCACGTCTGGTTCTCCACGTTCGGTTGAGGGTGTGTTGCAACTCGGTACCCGGGACGTACCCGGATAGCACGGCACGGACGCGCCTTCGCGTCGGGGCGATCCCACCACTCGGGAACGGGTCAACAGCGCATGACGTGACGGTCGAAGAGCGCGGCCGAGCGGGCGTCCGTACCGGTCCACTCAGATGGGCACCGCCCCGGCAGGTACGCCGGGTATACGGCAACGACGGTCGTCAGGAACGCCGGCAGCAGCTCGCCGCTGAACGCCGGCGGGAGTGGTTGCGGCTGCGGGTCGGCCGTGATGGCGACCCCCTGACCGTCGCAGAAGATGCAGTGCGGGGCGGACGGCGCTGGCTTCGGGTCCGGGGCTTCAGGCGTCGCAGGCGTTTCGGCTTGGCAGCAGTGCGGGCAGGCGAGAGCGGGGCTCGGGGCCGATACGGGCGCGGCCACGGCGCCGGCGAAAAGCCAGCGGGCTTGGCAGCAGCAGAGGGCGGGGGCGAGCGTCAGCAACAGCCCCAGCCCGACCCGGACGAATGCCTGCAACGAGCACCCCGTGCGATTGGGCGAATCCGCGCCAATTATGACGCCCTCTCACGTAAAGTCAATCCCCCCGCGCGGCCGCGGGCCGTTCCGAGGCCAACCGGCGTTGGCGACGACCCGGTGGCGGGGTAAAATGGATGGACGCCCCAGGTCGGGGCACTCGCCTGCCTGCCCTGGGTCGGGCCGCACGGACCGCGGCCGCGGGGTCGTCGGAGGTCGAACTCATATGGCGCGATCGAGCGCCGACCCCGAAGGGGTCACGCGGTCCGGGACGGTCGGCATCCGCCGGTCGCACCGATTCCTGTCCGGCCTGAAGACCGCCGAGCGCGTCGTCTTCGTGTCGCACGTCCAGCCCGACCCGGACAGCCTCGGCAGCATGCTGGGGCTCGCCCACCTGGTCGAACAGAAGCTCGGCAAGCCCACCCTCGTCACCCGTGACGGCCTCATCAGCCGGGCCGAGAACCGGGCCATGGTGAAGGTGCTGAACCTTCACCTGACGAAGGTCGAGGACGTGGACTGGCAGGACGGTGACGCGGTCGTGATGGTGGACAGCCAGCCGAACACCGGCCGGCACACCCTCCCCGAGAGCGTGCCGCTGTACGCCGTGATCGACCACCACGACACGCCGGGCGACCTGGACGGCGTGCCGTTCACCGACATC
>DASPHQ010001006.1:0-12110 GCA_035629595.1 Urbifossiella sp.
CCCCGACCCGAACTCGGCCTACGGCCCGACGTGCGCCCCGCTCCTGGCCGGGCCGCTCGCCGACTGGATGAAGCTCCACGCCCAGCTCGACCCGGAAAGCGGCTGGTCGTCGCCGCAGGTGCTCACCCCGGAGGCGGCCGAGTTGTTCGCCGCGGCGTGGCCCGAGCTGAAGCCGACCAACGCCACCCTCGACCGCGCCCGCGCCTTCGACGCCCTCGACCGGCGGCACCCGTTCAAGACCGCCTACGCCGCCTTCGCCGCCCGCGACGGCCTCCCGCCCTTCCCCGAAAGCCCCCGCCGCCTGAACGACGGCGTGCCCGTAAAGATGTTGCCGCCGCCGGCGCTCGGCGCGGTCAACGGCGTCGCCCCGGTCGCCGAGCTGCCGAAGGAGCGCGAGCGCGTCGCCCCCGAACCGAAACTGAACGACGCGAACAACGCCCCCGCCCAGGCTCCCGCCCCCGCCCCGCCGCCGCGCCCGGTCGTGGTCGCCGTCGAGCCGACCGCCCGCCTCCTGGATCGCGGCGACACCGACGACGATGCCGCGGCCCGCCGCCGCGCCTCCGGGCTCGCCGCCAACACCCGCCAGCCGGCCACGTACATCTACCCGCCGAACTACCGCAACAACGCCGTCGAGCAGCAGTTCCAGAACAACCCCGCCGTCGGCCGCAACACGACGCAGGTCGCCCCCGCCGACCGCGCCGGCAGGGATGCGAAGGCCGACGAGAAGGGGCCGGTCGGGAACCTGGCGACGTTTGGAATGAAGAGTGGCGACCCGACCGGCGGCCTCCCGCTGACGGAGGGGGCCGATGGTCGGTACGCGACCGGCCCGTCGCTCGCCCGGCTGACCGACTTCCTCGCCCGCGGCCTGGCCGGCGAGCCGATGAAGGACGCCTTCCGCGAGAGCACCACCCGCACGGCCGACGCCGCCAAGGCGAAGGGCGCCGAGATGGCCCGCCTGCACCGGGCCGAGGACCGCGGCTACCTTTCCGGGGCTTCGGGGCCGGGCGGGCTCCCCGGCGGCGGCGGGTTCAAGGGGGGCGGGTTCCCCGGCGGCGGGTTGGGCGGCAACGCACCCGCGCCCGGCGCGCCACCGGGGTTGGCCGGCCCGCTCCCCAGGGCGAAGGCCGGCGGCGACGCGAAGGACTCGAAAGCCGAGATGGCCGGCCGGGGCGGCGTGAACGACGCCAAAATGGCCCCCTTCACGGCGCCCGCAGCGCCGCCGGCCGGCCCGCCCGCTCCCCCCGCGCCCGCCGCCGCCGGCGGGCCGATGCTGCCGACCCCCGACCCCGTCCCGCCGCCGCGCCTCCAGGTCGCCGAGCCCGTGGTCGTCGTTGACGCCCCCGCGCCGCCGGTCGTGTTCTTCAACCCCCCGCCGGTGGCCGTCCACCTCGGCCCGGTCCGCCCGCAGTGGCTCCCGACCGCCGACCCCGGCCCCGGCACGCTCGTGCTCGTCCGCACGGCCAAGCTCGACAACCGGACCGTGTACCAGGGCGTCGAGATCGACTGGGGGAAGCTGAAGGCGGTGCTGTGCGACGACATCAAGGACCTGTTCCCCGACGCGCAGCTGGTGCCGGTGAAGGCCGGCGACGCCGTCCCCGACCGCGCCATGACGGCGCTGCCGGTGCAGCTCGACCCCGGCCCGGCCCCCGCCCCGCCGCCGATCGGCTGGTCGCCGCTGCGGATCGGCCTGGCGCTGGCGTGGGCCGCGGCGCTGATCGCGTTCGGCGCCATCGGCCTGGCCGGGTGGTCGCTCATCGACCTGTCCGAGCGCCGCTTCCGCTTCGTGTCCGCGGTGACGCACGAGTTGCGCACCCCGCTCACGTCGCTGCGGCTGTACCTCGACCTCCTCCTGAGCGGCATGGTGCAGGACGAGGGGAAGCGGACCGAGTACCTCTCGACGCTCGCCGTCGAGTCCGACCGGCTCCACCGGCTGGTGGACAACGTGCTGGACTTCGCCCGGCTCGAGCGCCGCCGCGGCGCCGCCGCCCTCCACCCGGCGAAGGTGGCCGACCTGCTGACGACCGTGCGCGACACCTGGACCGACCGCTGCGGCACCGACGGCAAGGAACTGATCGTCGTCTCGACGCTGCCGCCCGACGCCGAGGTGACGACGGACGCGGCGCTGGTGGGTCAGATCGTGGGGAACCTGATCGACAACGCGCGGAAGTACACGCGGGCGGCGTCGGACCCGCGGGTGTGGGTGTGGGCGAAGCCGGAGGGGCGGAAGGTGGTGTTCGAGGTGGAGGACCGCGGCCCCGGCGTGCCGCCGCGGGAGCGGACGATCATCTTCCGCCCGTTCCGCCGCGGCGAGACGGCCGACACGACCGCCGGCGGCGCGGGGCTCGGATTGGCGTTGTGCAAGCAGTGGGCCGAGGCTCTGGGCGGCACGCTGAGCTACCGCCCCGCCGACGGCGACACCGGGGCGTGCTTCCGGCTGGAGCTGCCGGGGAAGTGACGGGGGCCGCCGATCCGCGCGTTCGTGTTGCTCTCGGCCCCGTACCGACGCTATACTCTACCTCGTTCCATCATTCACGGGAGCCCGACGATGGTCAAGCTGTTCGCGATCCTGGCGGCGTCGGCGGCGGTCGCCGGCGGCGCGACCTTCGCCGTTTTCCACCACATCGACCCGAACCACTGCCCGCTGAGCGGCTGCGAGGTGGCGAAGCCGGCGTGCTGCGCCCTGCCGCCGGCGGAGGCCGCGTCGCCGACCGAGCCGGCGGCGTGCACGGAGTCGCCGGTGTCGGCGGACGCGCCGTGCTGTGCGAAGGCGGGCCGGGCCTGCTGCGCCCCGGCGAGCGCCACCACCGCGCTGACCGCGGCCGTCGGCCCCGCCGCCGCGGTGCGCTGATCGGAGCGAAGCCCGGGGACGGCCGTCCCCGGGCTTTCAGCCGCGAATCCCGTCCCGCAACGGGTCGTCGTCCGCCGCCAGCAGCGTCGCCTCGGCCGTGACGTAAGCCGTGCCGGTGACGCTCGGCACGACGACACCCGGCTCGTCACCCACTTCCACCTGCCCCTCGAAAACGCTCCCCGTCACGCTCTCCTGCCGCCACGTGTCGCCGGGCTTCAGTTTGCCGTCGGCGAACAGGCACGCTAGCTTGGCGCTGGTGCCAGTACCGCACGGCGACCGGTCGTAGGCGCCGCCGGGGCACAGCACGAAGTTGCGGCTGTGGTTCGCGGCGTCGGCCGGGGCGCCGAACAGCTCGACGTGATCGACCAGCGCGCCGGCGTCGGTGGCGTTCACGGCGCGGCGGACGGCGGTGGTGAAGGCCGTGAGTCGGGCCGCGTTGCCGACGGCGAGCGGCCCCACGTCCGGGCCTTCGCGGACGAGGTAGAACCAGTTCCCGCCCCACGCCACGTCGCCCGTCACCCGCTGACCATCCACTGTCACGGAAAGCCCCGCGGCCCGGCGGTAGCTCGGCACGTTCCGCACGGTGACGCGGGCGCCGCCGTGGTACGTGGCGGTGACGACGCCGACGGGGGTGTCGATGCGGTGTTCGCCGGGTGCGAGTCGTCCGAGGTGGGCGAGGGTGACGACGAGGCCGATGGTGCCGTGGCCGCACATGCCGATGGTGCCGACGTTGTTGAAGAAGACGACGCCGGCAGCGCAGTCGGGCGCGTGCGGTTCGACGAGCAGGGCGCCGACGAGCACGTCGGACCCGCGCGGCTCGTTGACGACACACGAGCGGAAGGGGTCGAAGTGGTCGCGGAGGCGGCGGGCGCGGTCGGCGAGGGGACCGGCGCCGAGGTCCGGCCCGCCGGCGACGACGACGCGAGTCGGCTCGCCGCCGGTGTGCGAATCGATGACAGTGATGCGGTTCATGTCGCCACTTTTAGACAGGACGACAGGATGTACAGGGTGACGGTGCGGACCGACCGTTACGGTTGGCGACGGAGGCCGATCCGCCGCCCCGGGTAATCAAATACGATGACCCCGTTAGGAAAGATGCACGGGTTGAGTTCCCCAAGCAACCGCGGGTACTGCCGCTCGGACTGGCTCACGTCGGCGTCGAATCGAGTGGCTACCTGGGGGAGTCGCTGTCCGAACATCCGCAATTCGGCGACCATCCCCACGCGACAGAATGTGGGTCCGCTGCCCGTCAGCAACTCGTAGGGCTCGGTCTTGCGTCCGTCGAGCAGACCCCGGTCTCGCACCACCGCCGGGTGGAGGTGGAGGGGGTAGTTGATCCCGGTCAGCACCCGGAACAACCCCGCGTGTCGGCGCTCGACTCTCGCGAAGATGTGGGGAACTCCGGCATCGAACCACGCCGGCTCCCAGACTGCGGCTGGGGGCGGGAAGTAGCCCGCCGGCTCATGGAGTGTGACCGTGCCGGTCGACCAGTTGCCCTCCATCACACACCGGGCGAGGACGTCGGCCCCGAGGTATCCGCCGACCTCGACACCCGTCAAGGCCGCGCAGAGCGTCGGAATCTCGTTTGCAAATTCCGCCGTCGTCAGCCCACGAATCGTCGCCGGCCCGAGCGTGAACCGGTCTATTGGACGCGAGTATCCGTGACCCTGCGCGGTCATGGCAACCCGTGCGAGTCCGAGTCGGTCGGCGGCCGGCCGGGTGAGAACTGTTGCACACATTCCGGTGTTGACCAGCAGCCAGGGACCCGGCTTCCCGTTAATCGACGGGCGGACAAGTAGGAATCCGCCGGCTGCGCGAGCCTCAACCGCCTTCGGCACCGATGGGTCGAATTGGGTGTCATTAGCCGGTGTGGGCGGAGAAAACGGGTTCGACCCCGGCAGGTTCACCGCCACAGACTCGGGCACCATTTCCGATTCGCTGATGTACCGGTTCACCTCGAACCGGCTGAACACCTTCGTGCCGCTGATGTCGCGGTAAGCTGACACTTCCGCCACCGTCGCGTTCTGATCCTGTTGGACTGTGAATTGGGTTGGGAGCCAGGTGGCCGGGTCGAGGTACACCCGCCCGAACCCCGAGTTGCCGCCCGACGAGTGAACCCGCACGCACAGGCGGTACGATCGAGACTCGACCGGGTCGGTGTCCACGACGTAACCACTGGCGGGCGACAGCCATTGGTGTGTCAACAAGCCACCGAGCAGGCGAATGGCTTCGCCGACACGCAAATCCTCCGGGAGCGGCGGATTGTTGAACCCCCTCTGCCACGCCGATCGGCCGTCGAACCCTTTGGCCATTCCAAATCGCGCATCGTGGATCGCGAATCGGCCGTCCCGATGGAGGAAGCACACGGACGTGACCTTCGGGTCCGACTTGTCTTTCACCACGATACGGACGCCGTGCTCGAGTTTTTGGAACGCGTCGTACCCGACGGCCACGCGAACCTTTTCCCGAATCGCTTCAATAGTTGGGTCAGCCGCCGCGGTGGTGGAGGTGGTTAGTACGAGCAGAAGGGTGGTGGCCCAACGGTGTAGCATGCGGGTTCCATTCCGGTCCAGACGTTCGGGCGAAGCTATAATGGTTCGTGGGAGGTTCTGCAAGTCGAACGGTCCAGAGTTGCCCTGAGCCGGGGCGGTTCGTCACGGAGCCGTGCAGTGTCGGTGTCCGGGCGCTGTGTTACAGTTCTGCCATGATCCTCATCCGCTTCCACAATATCGATTCCAAGCGGGCCGCCCTGGCACGTCTCGCCGGTAGACACAGCTTCAAGAGCTGGGCGACCGGGGACATGCTCGTGCCCGAGGACGCCCTGGCGTACCTGGCGGTCGAGGGCGTCCGGTTCACCGTCGAGGGGCCGGCGACCTATGAGCAGAATGGTCCGGCGATTCGAGGTGCGGCCTCCCACTGAGGCGGGGTTTTCAGGCCGAAGGCCTGACAGCCCTCAGCCCAGGGCCAGGTGCGCAGCACCGCCGCCCTGGGTCGGCATCACGAATCACCCCGCAGGCTGAAGGCCTGCCAGCCGGCTGGCAGGCCTTCAACCTGCGAAGGCACACCACCCCCGTACCCAGGGCGGCGCCGCTTCGCGGCTTGCCCTGGGCTGAGGGCTGTCAGGCCTTCGGCCTGAAAACCCTCGATCACGTCCACGTCGAACTCGAAACGACTGGTTCCGGCATGATCTGCTCGAATCCTACTTCCCCGGCCGCGTCCCCTTCGCCTTGCGGATGATGCCCATCACCCGCTCGCGCTCCTCGCCCACCAGCGGCAGCCGCGGCGGGCGGCACAGCTCGGTGCCGTAGCCGCACTCGGCCGACGCCAGCTTGATGTACTGCACCAGCTTCGGGTGCGTGTCCAGGTGCAGCAGCGGCGTGTACCACCGGTACACCGCCCGCGCCTCCTCCCACTTCCCGGCCGTCGCCAAATCCCACACCAGCCGGTTCTCGGCCGGGAAGGCGTTCACCAGCCCGCTCACCCAGCCGACGGCGCCCAGCAGCAGGCATTCGAGGAACAGGTCGTCCACGCCGGCGAAGATGACGTAGCGGTCGCCGGTCAGGTTGATGATGTCGGTGATCCGCCGCGGGTTGTCGCTGCTCTCCTTGATGCACGCCAGCGTCGGCTCGTCGGCCAGCTCCACGAACATCTCGGGCGTCACGTCCGCCCGGTACGCCGGCGGGTTGTTGTACACCATCACCGGCCGGTCGGTGGCCCGCGCCACGGTGCGGAAGTGGGCCAGCGTCTCGCGGTCGTCGCCCTTGTAGACCATCGGCGGCAGCACCATCAGCCCGTCGGCCCCGAACTTCGCCGCCTCCGCGGCCCACCGGCAGGCCTGCGCCGTCGTGTACTCGGCGACGCCCGTGAGGACCGGCACCCGGCCGCCGACGTGCGCCACCGTCGCCTTGAACAGCTCGCGCTTCTCGGCCGGCTCCAGCGTCGTGTTCTCGCCGACGCTCCCCATCATGACGAGCCCGTGGACGCCGGCCGCGAGCATCGCGTCCACGTGCGCCAGCGTGCCGGGGATGTTCAGGGCGTAGTCGGCGTGGAACTGCGTGCAGACGGCGGGGAAGACGCCCCTCCAGCTCACGGGCATGACGCACCTCGGGAATTCGTCGCGGACCTCAATACGTCCAGCCTATCGGAGCTCGCCGCCGCCGGCCCGCCGGGTGGGCCGAAGTCGTCCAGCGCCGGTGCCCGGGTTGCGCCGCTGCGCGAAAACTGCAACGGCCGGGTGACTTCGGCGGGGCGGCGGGTGGCTTTTCGGGGCGGGCGAGTTGTGCGCGGCCGGTCCCGGTCCCATGCTGGTATGCCCCGCCCCCCGCCCGCCCCACCCCGGGTCGCCATGCGTTCCTCCCTCGCCGACTGCCCCCGCGGCAACACCCACCTGCCGGCCGAGACGCACGACGGCACCGAACTCGCCGTCACGCCGGCGTTCCACCTCCTCACCCGGCTGCTCGATACGCTCGTCGTGCTCCCCGAGGAGTGGGACGAACTCACGCCCCGTGACCGCGACCTGGTCGCCACCGCCACGACCACCGACGTGCTGATCGACCGCCTCGTCGGCCGACACCTGCTCACGCCGTACCAGGCCGAAGCGATCCGCGGCGGCAACGGCGACGACCTCGTCCTCGGCCACTACCGCGTCCTCGACGTACTCGGCCAGGGCGGCATGGGGACCGTCTTTCGCGCCGAGCACCTCTACCTGAGGCGGCAGGTGGCGCTGAAGGTCATGGCCCGCGCCATGGAGGGGAACGCCCGGCTGCTCCACCGGTTCTACGCCGAGGCGCGGGCCGTCGCCCGGCTCCAGCACCCGAACATCATCGGCTGCTCCGACGCCGGCCGGGCCGACCGCGTCGGCCCCGGCGGGGCGGCGCGCGACTACTTCGTCATGGAGTTCTGCCCCGGCCAGGACCTGTACCACCACGTCCGCGAGAAGGGGCCGCTCACCCCGCACCGGGCCTGCGACCTGTTCCGCCAGATCGCCGACGCCCTCGCCGAGGCCCACAAGCACGGCCTCGTCCACCGCGACATCAAGCCGTCGAACGTGCTCGTCACCCCGGACTGGCAGGCGAAGGTGCTCGACTTCGGCCTGGCCCGGCTGCCGAACCGGAACGTCACCGAGGCCGGCACGCTGCTCGGCACGGTCGGGTACATGGCCCCGGAGCAGGCCCGCGACCCGCACGACGTGGACGCCCGCGCCGACCTGTGGAGCCTCGGCGCCACCATGTACTGGGCGCTCACCGGCCGCGAGCCGTACCCCGAGAGCGGCAACCCGGTGCGCGACCTCCACCGCCGGTTCAGCACGTCGCCGGACCCGGTCCGCACCGTCCGCCCCGAGGTGCCGCCGGAGGTGAGCAACCTCGTCGCCCGGCTCATGGACACCGACCCGGACCAGCGCTTCCCGTCGGCCCGCACCGTCGCCGCCGCCCTCACCGGGTTCACCCACTGGCTGCCGTCCGGGGCGCCGGCGGCGCTGGCGGCGGTGAAGTCCGACCGGGTGCGCGTCCTGCTGGTGGACGACGAGCCGGCGCTGCGGCGGTGGATGAACGCGGTCCTGAAGGGCCAGTACGAGGTGCGCGAGGCCGGCGACGCCGAGGCCGCCCTGGCCGACATCGCCCGCCACCCGCCCGACGTGATCGTGGCCGACGTGAACCTGCCGGGCCTCAGCGGCCCCGAGCTCATCGCCCGCATCCGCGCGACCGCCCCGGACCCGGACGCGATCAAGATCCTCCTCGTGTCCGGCGCCCTCCCCACGGAGGCGCTCGGCGGCCTGGCCGTGGAGGGGGCCGACGACTTCCTGTCGAAGCCGTTCAGCTCGCCCGACTTCCTGTCGCGCGTCCGGTCGCTGGTGCTGCGGGGCGGCCGCGGCGGGCCGGCGACGGCGCCCGGGGCGCCGATGAAGGCCACGGCGGTGATGAGCCGCGGGGCGCTCGAGCGCACGCCGCGGCCGGTCGCCCCGCCGGCCCGGCCGACGGCCGCGGCCGAGGCGCTGTCGTTCACCGCGTCGCGGCTGCTGACGGAAACGAACCTCGCCGCGGACGGGCACTGGAGCCGGGTCGGGCGGTACGTGCGGGCGCTGGCGGGGGCCGCGGCCGGCGACGGCGAGTACGCCCGGCTGAAGGACCCGACCTACGTGGACCTGCTGGCGGCGGTGGCGCCGGTGTACGACATCGGCCTGCTGGCGGTGCCGCGGAACGTGCTGATGAAGCCGGACAAGCTCGACGAGGACGAGCGGAGCGTGGTGCAGACGCACACCACCGCCGGGAGCGAGGTGCTGACGGCGGTGGCGGGGAAGTTCGCGGCCGACGTGCCGAGCCTGCCGCTGGCCGCGGAGGTGGCCCGCAGCCACCACGAGCGGTGGGACGGCAGCGGCTACCCGGACGGCATGGCGGGCGTGGAGATACCGCTGTCGGCGCGGCTGGTGGCGGTGGCGGCGGTGTACGAGGCGCTGCGGAGCCGCCGCCCGCACCGCCCGCCGCTGAGCCACGCCCGCGCGGTGAAGATGATCACCACCGAGTGCACGGGCCAGTTCGACCCCGTGCTGCTGGCGGCCTTCGCCGCCGCGGCGCCGCGGTTCGACCAGATTCATCAGGGTGGGTAAACGAAAAAGCCCGGGGACGGCCGTCCCCGGGCTGTGAGCAGCTTCAGCGCGGCACCGCGCACTCCAACGTGCGGTCGAAGCCGCCGCGGACGGCCTCGCGCACGTCGCTCCACGCGGTCGTCTCGCCGGACTCCTCCCAGCCGCGGCGGAGGCTCGTCTCCACGTCGCCGAACATCTGCCCGGGGTGGCGCGCCTGCGCCGCCTGGCCGTAGCGGTACGCCCGCCGCTGCGCCGCCAGCTGGTCCTCGCTCGGCTTCGACCCCGACCGGCCGAAGTACTCGCGGATCCAGTTGTCCTCGGTCGTCGGGTCGATCAGCTCGCCGATCCCCTTCCCGGCCAGCCCGCCGGCCGCCGCCCCGCCGACGATGGCCCCGGCCACCGCGCCGAGCGGCCCGGCCGTCAGGGTGCCGACCGCCATGCCGCTGGCGACCCCTCCGATGACGGCGCCGACGCCGGTCTCGATCGGGTGGGAGCCGGGCGCGTCGGTGATGGGGTCGGGGTTGCGCGGCCCGCGCGGCGGCAGGTCCACGGTCTTCTCGGGGTCTTTGGTCGGGGTGGTCGCCATGATGCGTCCTCGGGGGAATGGGCGACGCACGACAGGCAACCGCTGTGCCAGCGGCACCGGATTCGCATTACACCGTGCCGAGGACTATCACCCGGAGATGCGTCATGCGGTTCTTCAGCCTTGTGGTGCTGCTGGCGTTCGCGGGGGCCGTCGGCTACTTCGCGTACACGAACAACCACGACGTGTCGGTGAACCTGGCCGGCAACCAGATGACGGTGTCGGTGCCGGTGCTCGCGCTGGCGGTGTACGTGCTCGGGATGCTGACCGGCTGGGCCGTGGTCGGCCTGCTGCGGCAGTCGTGGAGCCGCGTCGTGGAGTATGACCGGCGATAAAGACGCGACCGCAAGTTTGGGGACGGCCGTCCCAGGGCTTCACCCGACGGTGCGCAGCGCCAGCGGCGACCGGCCGCGGTAGATCGTGTCGATCCGCTCGCGGGTGAGGCCGAGCACCTTGTCGAACCGGCTCAGCTTCAGCCCCGCGATGCCGGTGTCGTAGTCGGCCATGTGCTGAAGCATGTTCACGTCCGCGGTCACCTCGCGGTCCAGCTCCCGCCGGAAGAACCCCCGGACCAGCCGCAGCCCGCCAGCCGGGCCGGGGTAGCGCGACTTCGCGTACGTCACCGAGATCAGCCGCGTACTCTTGTCGTCGATCGGCACGAAGAACAGGTACAGCCGCCACCGCACCATCCCCTCGCGGGTGCCGTCCGGGCTCGTCCACCAGTGGTCGTATACGGAGTACAGCGGCGAGAAGTACGTCGTCCAATCGTCGTGGAAGGTGTCGCCGGGCTTCACGCCGAGGAGCCACGCGAACACCCGGTTCAACCGCTTCGTCGGCCCCTCGTTGACGACCCGGACGCTCGTGGCGGTGGTCTCGAACCGCACCTTCACCTCGTGCATCCGGTCGAGGTCGTAGCCGAACGTGGTGTGGACGGTGCCGCTGTGCTCGATCTCGGTGAAGTTGTCCACCGCCAGCTCCAGCGGCGCCGGGATGACGTGGCTGAGGTTGCCGATGTGGAAGTAGCCGTCCGGTGCCAGCCGCGGGAACGCGGGGTTCGACTGCCGCGACTTCAGCCAGACGAGGCCGTGTTCCTCGCGCACGTCGTAACTCGTGGCGCAGGCGTGGAGCTTCGGGCTGCCGGGGCTCTCGCCGCCCCCGCACGCGCCGAACGTCCAGCCGTGGTACTGGCAGCGCAGCTTCTCGCCGACGACGGTGCCGACGCTGAGTTTCAGGCGGCGGTGCGGGCAGGCGTCGGCCAGCGCCCCGACGCCGGTCGGCGTGCGGAACACGGCGATCGGCTCGCCGGCGACGGTGATGCCGGCCGGCTTCGCGCCGAGGTCGGCGGAGCGGAGGACCGGCTGCCAGTGATCGAGCATCCCCATATCGGCCAGACTCCGGGCACACACGCGGCGTTGACGTATCGACCGCCCGGGCCGGCGCGGTTGACCCAAACCCCTACAATGGGGTCATGTTCACAGGGCTGGTGCAAACGCTCGGCACCGTCCGCGCGGCGGACGACGACGGCGACGGCGGGCGGCGCTTCCGCGTGTCCGGCCCCGGCTTCGGCGCCGAGTTGGCGGTCGGCGAGAGCGTGGCGGTGAGCGGGGCGTGCATGACGGTCACGGGCTGCGACGCCGGTGGGTTCGCCTTCCAGGCCGGCCCGGAGAGCCTCGTTCGCACGAACCTCGCAACTCTCGCGCCCGGCGACCGCGTCAACCTCGAACGGGCGTTGTGCCTCGGCGACCGGCTCGGCGGCCACTTCGTTACCGGCCACGTGGACGCGGTCGGCAGCATCCTGGCGCGGGTGGTGAGCGGCGAGTGGGAGACCGTGTGGTTCGGGTTCCCGCCCGGGTGGGACGAACTGCTCGTGGAGAAGGGCTCCGCGGCCGTGGACGGCGTGAGCCTGACGGTGGTGGACGTGGGGCCGGACCGGTTCAGCGTGATGCTGATCCCGCACACCCGCGAGTACACCACGCTCGGCCTCAAGGCCGTGGGTGCGGCCGTGAACCTGGAATTCGACTTACTCGCCAAACACGTCAGGAGACTGGTTCGGCGGGCGGATTCGTGACACCGCGGACGCCGCCCGGGGCTTCCGC
>DASPHQ010001007.1:0-3779 GCA_035629595.1 Urbifossiella sp.
ACGAGGCCGACTACCGCACGCTGTACCGCGACGTGATCGCCGCGATCCGCGCCGCCCGCAGCTCCCCCGACGTGCTCACCTCCCTGATCGACCGGGCGAAGGAGCTCGCCGCCCCGTGGGTCACCCTGGCGGCGCTCGACAACCTCGACGCACGGACCCGCGTGAACCTGTACCGGGCGTGCCGCGAGGTCGACAACGAGCTGTCACCAGTGGCGGATTCGGGCGGCTCGGGCGGGTGGCTCCGGCCGGCCGCGTGGGCCGCGGCCGCGGCCGGGGTCGTCGCCGCGGGATGGACGTGGCCGCGGTGGGGCGCCGACGCGGCCGGGTTCGTGCAGTCGAATCTCGTCGGCGTGGCGCTGGCGGTTCCCGTCGTCGTGATGTTCCTCGTGGTCGCCACCCGACGGAGGGCGTCGGCGTGACCGGCTGGCGGAAGGCGTACACGCTCGCCACCCTCGCCGCGGCCGCGGGCGTGGTCCTCGCCGGGCCGGTCCGCGGCCCGGCGCCGGTGCTGCTCGTCGCGGCCGGGGTCACGCTCGCCGCGTGGTTCGGCGGCGCCCGGCCGGCGCTATTCGCGGCGTGGGCGCTCACCACCGCCGCCGTCCTCGGAGCGAGCGGCTGGCCGCCGTACGGGCTGTCCGGCGCCGACGCCCTCGGGTACACCGCCGCGCTGCTCGGGGCCGGCACCCTGACCGCGCTGGCCGCGGCGGCGGTGCGACAGCCGCGGCCGGCCGCGGTGGTCACGGGCGGCGGGCTCGAAGTGATCGGCCAACTCGAGGAGGCCGTCCGGGCGCGGACGAGTGAACTGGTCGGTGCGAACACCGCCCTTCAAGACGAGGCCCAGCGGCGCGCCCAGGCCGAGGCCGTGCGGACGGGGTTGCTTCGACGGCTGGCGAGCGCGCAGGAGGACGAGCGGAGCCGCATCGCCCGCGAGCTGCACGACCAGCTCGGGCAGTACCTCGCCGCGCTCGGGGTCGGGCTGCGGCTCGTCGGCGAGGCCATCCCGCCGTCGTCTCCGGCCGCCGCCCGCCTGGCCCAGCTGCGCGAGATGACCGAGGCGGTCGGCCGCGAGACGCACCGCCTCGCGGTCGAGCTCCGGCCGGCGGCGCTCGACGACAACGGGCTGTGGGCGGCCGTCCGCCAGTACGTCGAGGACTGGTCGGCGCGGGCGGGCGTGGTCGTCGACTTCTGCCCGACCGGGAGCGACGCCCGCCTCCCCGGCCCGGTGGAGACGGCCGTGTACCGGCTCGTGCAGGAGGCGCTGACCAACGTGTTGAAGCACGCCGCCGCCGGGCGCGTGGGGGTGATCCTCGGCCGCGCGGCCGACCACCTGCACCTCACCATCGAGGACGACGGCCGGGGCTTCGACCCCGACGCCGCGGCCGCGGCCGGCCGGCTCGGGCTCCTCGGCATGGGCGAGCGCGTCGCGCAGTTCGGCGGCCACCTGTCGGTCGAGTCGGCGCCCGGCCGGGGGACGGCCGTGGTCATTCGCATCCCGCTCGCCGCCGACGGCGCGGAGGGTCATCGTGGGTAGCATCCGCGTCTTCCTGGCCGACGACCACCCGATCTTCCGCGAGGGGCTGAAGGGGCTGCTCGCGGCCGCCCCCGGGTTCGAGGTGGTCGGCGAGGCGGCCGACGGCGTCGCCGCGTGCGACGGGGTGCGCGAGCTCGCCCCCGACGTGGCCGTGCTCGACGTGTCGCTGCCGCGGCTGAACGGCATCCGCGTCGCCGAGCGGCTGCGCGCCGACTGCCCGGCGGTCCGCGTCCTCGCCCTCACGGTTCACGAGGACACGAGTTACCTGCGGCAGTTGCTCGCGGCCGGCGCCCGCGGGTACGTCCTGAAGCGGTCGGCCCCGAACGGGTTCGTTCACGCCGTCACCGTGGTCGCCGGCGGCGGCGTGTACCTCGACCCGGTCCTCGCCGCGCGCCTCGTCTCGGGGATGACCGGCGGCCCGACCGCGGCGTCGGCGCTGGCCGAGGTCGGGCTGAGCGACCGCGAGGAGGACGTGGTGCGGCGCACGGCGTCCGGGTACGGGAACAAGGAGATCGCGGCCCAGCTCGGGCTGAGCGTGAAGACGATCGAGACGTACCGCGCCCGGGTGATGGAGAAGCTCGGCCTCCGCTGCCGCGCCGACCTCGTCCGCTACGCCCTCCACCGCGGCTGGCTCGAGTAGCGCGGCCTCGGGGATTCCCCCGACACGTCCGGCGGAACAACGACCGCGCTTCCCCATCCCCCCGACCGGTCCGACCGCGCTGGCGTGGTAGCAAGAACGGGTGCCGCGGGTGGAGCCCGCGGCGGCCCGCTCAGGACCGCCCCGCCGCTGCCGCGACCGCCCGGGAAACCGTCCTCGTCGTCGAGGACGACCCGGGCCTCGCGCGGGCCGAGACCGCGACGATCGAGCAGGCCGGGTACGCCGCCGTGGTCGCGGGGACGGCCGACGAGGTGTTCGCGGCGCTGCGGGCCGGGCCGGTCGCGCTGCTGGTCGTCGACATCGGGCTGGCGGAGGACGGCGACGGGCTCGACCTGTACGCCCGCGTCCGCGCCGCCGGGTTCGACGTGCCGGCGGTCCTGATTACCGGGCGGTACACCGAGGAGACGCTGATCCGCGCCCTCCGGGCCGGCGTGCGCGACGTGCTCCCCCGGTCGCGGTCGTTCGCCCGCCACCTCCCCGGCGTCATCGGCCGGGTCGTCGCCCAGAGCCGCACGGCGCGGCTGCTGGCCGACTCGGAGGCGCGGCTGGCGAGCGTCATCACCACGGCCCGCGACGCGATCCTCGTGACCGACCCCGACTTCCGCGTCGGGCTGATGAACCCCGCCGCCGAGGGGATGTTCCGCTGCCGGGCCGGCGACGCGCCCGGGCGGCCGCTGTCCGACTTCATCCCCGCCGAGCTGCTGGCCCCGGCGGCCGGCGGGCCGGGCGCCACGCCGCTGCCGCGGGCCCTGCGCGAGCCCGTCCTCGCGTCCCGCGCCGACGGCGACCGCTTCCCCGCCGAGGTGTCGTTCTCGCGCGGCGAGGCGAGCGGGCAGGCGTACTTCACCGCCGTCGTGCGCGACGTGACCGGGCGCGAGCGGGCGGCGGCAAAGATCCGCGAGCAGGCGGCGCTGCTCGACCAGGCGAACGACGCCATCGTCGTCCGCCGGCCGGACGGGGCGGTGGCGTACTGGAACCGCGGGGCCGAGCGGCTGTACGGGTGGACGGCGGCCGAGGCGGCGGGCGGCGCGCTCGCCGCCGGCCTGGCCCCGGCCGCGTTCCTCGCGCTGGCCGACGCGCACCGCGAACTCGCCGCCACCGGCCGCTGGGCGGTCGAACTCCGCCACACCCGGGCCGACGGGCAGGAGGTGGTCGTCGCCAGCCGGTGGTCCGTCCTCCGCGGCCCGGACCGGCAGGAGACCGGCGTCCTGGTCATCGACTCGGACGTCACCCCGCAGAAGCAGCTGGAGGCGCAGTACCTCCACGCCCAGAAGATGCACGCCGTCGGGCAGCTCGCGGCGGGCGTGGCCCACGACTTCAACAACCTCCTCTCGGTCGTCACCGGGTCGGTCGAAATCCTGCTCGCCCGCCCCGACGCGGACGCGGACGCTCGCGACCTCCTCGCCGCCGCCCACCGCGCCGCCGCCGGCGGGGCCGCGCTCGTCCGCCAGCTCCTCGCCTTCAGCCGCGGCCACCCGGTCGCGCCGCAGCTGTTCCTCCTGAACGACGTGGTGGCGGGCGTGCGGCAGATGCTCCCGCGCCTCGTCGGCGCGCACGTCACCGTCGAAACGCGGCTCGCACCGGAGTCCG
>DASPHQ010001008.1:0-5399 GCA_035629595.1 Urbifossiella sp.
CCCACCCGCTGTACGGCTTCCGCGCCGGCATCGGCATCGCCACCGGCCGCGCGGTTGCGGGTGGAATCGGCACCGCGGAGCAGGCGAAGGTCGGCGTGTTCGGCCCGGTGGTGAACCTGGCGTCGCGGCTCGAAGGGATGACGAAGCCGCTGCGGGTGCCGGTGCTGTTGGACGAGGCGACCGCGGCTGCGGTGCGGGCGCACCTGCCGGCGGACGTGGCGCGCGTCCGCCGGCTGGCGCGGGTGAGGCCGGCCGGGCTGGAAACCGCGCTCGACGTGAGCGAGTTGGTTCCGCCCGCCGGCCCCGACGCGGTGCTGACCGACCACCACCTGACCGAGTACGCCGCGGCGCTGGAGGCGTTCACCGCCGGTGACTGGTCAGCGGCCGACGACCGCCTGCACCGCCTGCCGCCGCGCGACCGCGGCAAGGACCTGCTGACGGGGTTCATCTTGCAGCACAACCACACGCCGCCGCCCGGCTGGGACGGCGTGGTGCCGCTGGCGGCGAAGTGACGGCGGTCGGCTCGCCGGTTACAATGGCGCCGTCTGGTCGTGGAGGTTCCCCGCATGTCCGCGCTCACGCTCCCCGCGCCGCCGCCGGCCCCGCCGGCCGACCCGTTCGCGCACCTGCCGCCGGTCGCGCCGCTGCGCTGGACGCGGGAGGAATACTACCGCCTCGCCGAGGACGGTTACTTCGCCGGCAAGCGGGTCATGCTCATCGACGGGGAGGTTCTCACGATGTCGCCCCAGAACGAACCGCACTCCCGCGCCATCTCGCTGTCGTCCCGCGCGCTCGAAGCCGCGTTCAACGGTGCGGCCTACGCCCGGGTGCAGATGCCACTCGACCTCGGGCAGACGTCAGACCCCGAGCCCGACGTGGCGATGGCCCCGGGCGACGCGCGAACCCACCCGGCCCGGCCGCACTCGGCCCTCCTCGTCGTGGAAGTGTCCGACAGCTCGCTCGCCTACGACACCGGCGACAAGGCGAGCCTCTACGCGGCGGGCGGCATCGCCGACTACTGGGTGGTCGATCTCGTCCACAACCGCCTGATCGTGTTCCGCGACCCGGCCCGCGACCCCGCCACCCGGTTCGGCCACGCCTACACCACCATCCGCTACGTCGATCGCGCGCAATCAATCGCGCCCCTCGCCGCCCCAACTTCCCCCGTCGCCGTCGCCGACCTGATGCTCTGACCCGCCGGCAATTCGACTCACCGGACCGGGCCGAGTTTGCCGATCTTACCGCGGGTGCCGATTCCACCGCGGGGGCGGCGATGCGCCGGGGGGCGACCTCCTACGCCTGTTGGGTTCTGGTCGCGGCCGCGGCGGGGTGCCACCACACCCCCACGTGTCCGACCCCCACCACGACAGCAGTCGAGCTGCCGGTCGTGGCCCGCCAGCCGGTCGAAGCCGACACCTCCGCGCTCGCGGGCGTCACGACCCCCGCCCGCCCCGCGACCGTCCGCCGGCTCACCGCCGCGGAGTGCCGGGCGCTCGCCGTGAAGAACGCCCCCCTCGCCGACGACCTCGACAACCACCCGGGCAACGACGGCCCGAGCCACCCGCGGCTCCGCCCGAAGAAGGACGAGAAGGCCGCGTGCGCCCGCGCCGTCCGCGGGTACGCCGCCGACGAGCTCCGCAACCGCGCCGCCGGCGACGCCCTCGACGACTTCTACAAGCTCGCCCGCGCCGAGGCCCAGTTCGACCTGTTGGTCGCCGCCCGCGCCGAGGTCGCCGCCCGAATCGCGGAAGCGGACGCCGCCGCGAAGCACGGCCTGCGCGACCGCGGCGACCCGCTGCGGGCGCAGCTGCACGAATTCGACGCCCAGCTCGGACAGCTGCACGGCGGCATCGGGGCGCTGAACGCGAGCCTCCGCGGCCGGCTCGCGCTCGACCCGGCCGACGCCACGCCGCTCGGCCCAGCCGACCCGCTCCGCGTCCGCGGCGAGGACGTGGACCCCGCCGCGGCCGTCCGCACGGCGCTCCACTACCGGCCCGACCTGAACTTCCTCCGCGCCCTGACGGCGTGCCGCGACGGGAGTGACAGCGGGTTGTCAGGCCAGGCGCTGACGAGCATCAACCCGCTCCTCGCCGCCGCGACCGGGCACCCGTTCGCGGCGCTGCTGATGGCGCTGTGCGGGAAGGACGACGGCTCCGCGGACCGGCTGGCGTCGGCGCTGGCGGGGCGCGAGCGGCAGGCCGAGGCGGAGGTGCGCGCGGCGGCGGCGACGCTCCACGGCCACCGCGCGGCGGCGGCGGCGCGGGCGGCCGGGGTGAAGGACGCGGCCGCGCGGGTGGTCGAGTTGGAGAAGCAGGCCGCGGCGGGGCTGTCGGTTCAGACCGAGCTGACGGCGGCGCGGTTGGACCTGCTGAAGGCCCGCGGGGCGGTGCTGGAGGCCGCGGCCGACTGGCACCGGGCCGAGGCCCGGCTGCGGCAGGCGATGGGGACGCTGGTGCGGGAGTGACACGGCGTTCGACACGACGAGCCGGGGGCGTCAGCCCCCGGATTCCTGAGCCCGGAGGGCGTCGGCGTGTAGCCCGGGGTGGAACCCCGGGCGGCCTACGGCGGAGTTCGCGCCGCGTCACCCCACGAACCACGCCGACGCCCGCCCGGGGTTCCACCCCGGGCTACACGCTGACGCCCTCCGGGCTCAAGCCCCGAGCCGGGAATCCGGGGGCTGACGCCCCCCGGCTCGCCGCGCGGAGGGGCGTTCTCCGAATGCGAGTGACCGCCCGACGTGAGGACGGCTCGATGCGCATCACGACGCCGGTTCAGGCCCACGTCATCATCGGGTTCGCGGCCGGCCTCCTCGGCTGGGGCGTGTGGCAGGTGTTCCGCCCCGGGCTGATCGGCTCCGACGGCATGTGGCAGATCCACCAGGCCTGGGCCGGCACGTTCAACGACTGGTCCCCGCCCGCGATGTCCGTCGCGCTGCGGTGGGTGCTCCTCGCCACCGGGTCGCTCGGAACCGCGACGCTCCTCCAGGCGGTGCTCGGCTGCGCCGGGCTGGCGCAGGCCGCCCGCGCCGGGCTGCGGTTCGCGTTCCCCGGCGCATTGTCTGCGCGGGCCGAAGCCGTCGCGGCGGTCGGCGTCGTGGCGGTGCTGCTCGTGCCGCCGTCGCCGCTCGCGTACTTCCTCGTCTACGTCCAGACCGACGGCTGGCTCCTCGTCGCCCTGCCGTGGGCCGTCGCCGGCTGGCTGAACCTCCTCGCCGGCGGTCGGGCCGCGTGGTGGGCGGCCGCGGTGCTCGGCTCGACGGCGACGGTGCTGGTGCGGCACAACGCCGTCGTGCTCGTGCCGCTGTTCGCCGCGCTGGCGTGGCTCGCGGCCGCCGGCCGGGCGCGGCTCCCGGCCGCCGTTGGCGTCGCCGTGCTGCCGTTCGTCGCCGGCCCGCTCCTGACGTGGCCGTACCTGGTGGAGCGGCTTCACCCGGTCGATCAGATCCTCGCGTCCGAGCTGGTCGGGGTGTGCGTCGCGCGGGACGACCTGCGGGCCGAGCTGCCGTACACGAACGCGCACCTCATCGAGGACCGCTTCCGGGTGAAGCACGTCCCGGGGTTCGTGAACCCGATGTACCTGTACAGCCCGGCCGAGCACCGGCCGACGGACGTGAACTTCGTCGGCGAGGTGGTGGACGGGGAGCAGCGCCTCGGCAGCCGGCACGCGGAACTAGTCGAGGACTACCGGCGAGCGCTGCGGGTGGCTCCGGGGACGGTCGCGGGGGTGAAGTGGCGGGCGTTCTGGGGTCACCTCACGATGGACCACCCGGGCGAGCACTGGCACCCGACGGGGATCGTGCCGAACACCCTGGGGCTGGTGCCGAACCGCGGGTTCGCCGGGTTCCGCGAGCGGCTGGTGGACGTGGACCGCGCGGCGGACGCGTCGCTGACGGGGAGGTGGGTGGTGATGAACCACCTGCCGTGGGTGGTGCTGAATCTCGTCGCCGTCGTGGTGTTGGCCGTGCGGCGGCGGTGGGCGGGGCTGCTGGTCTCGCTGCTGCCGCTCGGCTACGTGGCGTCGTACGCGCTGGCGACGGCCGGGCCGCAGTACCGCTACATGTACCCGTCCACGCTGCTGGTGCAGGCCGGCGTTCTGGTCGCGGTCGTCGGGGGGGTCAGCTGCCTGCTCCGCCGGCGGGCGGTTGGCCCGGCTTGATCGCCAGCGAGCGGATCAGGTCGTACACCACGCGCGGCTCCGGCACGTTCACCAGCGCCACCTTCCGGTTCGACAGCCGGCCGTCGCTGTCGCTCACCAGCTGCTGCGTCACCAGCGTCACGGTACCGGCCTGGCGCGTCTGCTGGAGGACGCCCTCGGTCAGCTCCACGTCGATGACCTGATCGAACACCACGGTGCGGCGGTGCTTGTTGAAGAACCCCTCGGTGTACTCCACGCGGTCGGCGAACACCCGGTACGTCGTCAGCTGCGGCTCGCGGAAGCACTTCAGGCCGATGAGGGCGAGGACGACGGCGAACGCCAGGAAGTACATGGTGAAGGCGGCGCCGGTGTCGGGTCCGCGGATGAGGCGCTCGAACGGGTCGCCGAATATGCCGCTGACGACGAACACGAAGAACGCCGGAAAGATCGCCACGACCCCGGCGACGAGCGGCCCCAGCACGAAGAACTGCGCCGGCACGACGACGGGCTTGATCTCGCGGAGCGGCTGTCCGGTCATGGTCGGCTCACTTCGTCGGGGCGTAGGAGAGGAGGATTTCGGTCCGCGGCGGGTCGGGCCGGCGGTGCAGGGTCAGGCTCAGGGCGAAGTCGCCGCGCTTCCCGCCGGCCTCGGTCACGAGCGCCTGGAACACCCGCGTCGGCCCCTCGCCCTTCGCCCGCGGGAAGTTCCAGTCGAGCATCGTCGCCGTCTGCCGCAGGCCGCTCTGCTCGTGGTGCTTCGTGCCGCTGAACAGCCCGGTCGTCGAGTTCTTCTCGACCGGGTTGCCGAGTCCGAGCCGGTCCCAGTACCAGCGTGCCACCTTTTCGGCGTCGTCGTCGGTCACCAGCGCCGCGGTCCAGGCCTTCGCCGGCGCCTTCTTCGGGAGCCCGGCGTTGGCGAGGCCGTCCTTCGCGCCGGGGTAGCGAAAGTCTTCCGGCACCGGCACGCCGGCGATCTCGTCGGCGGCGAGTGAGGAGACGAGGACGGCGGTGATGAGGCCGGGCAGGACGGCGCGGAACATCGGGCACCTCGGGGTCGGAATGCGTTCGATGACGTACCGGCAGGTAGTCCGGGTTGCGGGTGTCGCGTCTGGACGATGGCTTGGGTCTTACAAAGCGTCTTGAAACGGCGGCCGGGGTTAGGGTACGACCGCCGGCATGACACGGAAGCCCTACGACACGGACCTGACCGACGCCCAGTGGGCGGCCCTGGAGCCGCTCCTCCCGAAGCCGAAGTCCGGCACCCC
>DASPHQ010001009.1:0-6072 GCA_035629595.1 Urbifossiella sp.
AGGCCGCCGCGCTCGACGCCTTCACCGTCGTCGTCGTCGCCGTACCGCGGCAGAACCCCGGCGGCTTCCGCGGCGTGCTGGCCTTCAACGCCGCCGACCAGCGCGACTACGAGAGCGGCCTGACGATCGACCACGGCCCGAACGCGTCGGCGCGCTTCGCCGAGCTGAACGTCGAGGGCCGCGGCTTCGGCGGCTGGAAGAACCTCCTCACGAAGCAGCAGCCGTTCGGCGAGCTGCAGACGCTCGAAGTGACCGGCGACGCCACGGCCGTGCGGCTGACCGCGAACGGCGTCGCCGCCGGCGAGCGGCCGCGCGACGGCCGGCCGGTCAGCCTCGACGAGATCACCGTCGGCGCCCGGTTTTACACGAACGGCCCCGGCCCGCAGAAGGTGGAGAGCTTCGGCCGCTGGGACGTGGCCGAGGTTCTCGTTTACAACCGCGCCCTCCCCGCCGCCGAGGCGAAGCAGTTGCGCGACTACCTCGCCGCGAAGCACGCCGCGCTGCGGCAGCAGCTCCCGCCCGACGACGGCGGCGCCTCCACGCTGGTGCTCGTCAAAGACCCGCCGCCGGTGCAGGTGTTCCTTCCCGGGTTCACCGTCCGCGAGTTGCCGCTCGACCTCACGAACGTCAACAACGTCCTGTACCGGCCCGACGGCACGCTCGTCGCGGTGGGGTACAACGGCGTCATCTGGCACCTCCACGACACCGACGGCGACGGCGTCGAGGACCGCGCCGACGTGTGGTGGGACAGCCGCGGCGCGCTGCGGTCGCCGATCGGCGTGGACCTGACGCCGCCCGGCTACGCGCACGGCGACGGCGTGTTCGTGGTCGGCAAGACGAAGTGCCTCCTCATCGTGGACACCGACAAGGACGGCAAGGCCGACAAGGAGATCACGGTGGCTGGCCCGTGGAAGGAGAGCTTCCACCAGGTCGACGGCCTGGGCGTGGCGTTCGACAAGCGCGACGGGAGCGTCTACTACGGCCGCGGCACGTACAACTTCGCCGACCCGCTGCTGAAGGACAAGGACGGCCGGCCGCAGTACAAGCTGGCCGACGAGGCCGGCACGGTCATCCGCGTCGCCCCGGACTTCAAGAGCCGCGAGGTCGTGGCGACGGGCATCCGCTTCCCGGTGGGGCTCCGCTTCAACCGCCACGGCGACCTGTTCGCCACCGACCAGGAGGGGGCGACGTGGGTGCCGAACGGCAACCCGCTCGACGAGCTGCTCCACATCCAGAAGGGCCGCCACTACGGCTTCCCGGCCCGGCACCCGAAGCACCTGCCGAACGTGATCGACGAGCCGAGTACGTTTGACTACGGGCCGCAGCACCAGTCCACCTGCGGGTTCTGCTTCAACGAACCCGTGACGGCCGGCGGCCCGACGTTCGGCCCGAAGCACTGGGCCGGCGACGCCATCGTCACCGGCCAGTCGCGCGGCAAGCTCTACCGCACGCGCCTGGTGAAATCGCACACCGGCTATGTCGCCGGCACGCAGTTGATCGCCGCGCTGAACATGCTGGCGATCGACTGCTGCGTGGCGCCGGACGGGTCGCTGGTGGTGGCGTGCCACGGCGGCGGCCCCGACTGGGGGAGCGGCCCGACGGGGAAGGGGAAGCTGTTCAAGATCAGCTACACCGACCGCGACCACCCGCAGCCGGTGCTGGCGTGGCCGAACGGCCCGCGCGAGGTGCGCGTCGAGTTCGACCGCCCCGTCGATCCCGCGCTGCTGCGCGACGTGCTGAAGCACACGACACTGACCGCCGGCCGCCACGTCCGCGCCGGCGACCGGTTCGAGTCGATGTGGCCCGGGTACGCGGTGGTGCAGATGCAGAAGGCGGCGCCGCGGTTCGACGTGCCGGTGCGGTCGGCACAGCTGACGCCCGACCGCCGCACGCTGGTGCTGGCGACCGACGCGCTGCCGGCCGCGGTCCACTACGCGCTGACGCTTCCCGGCATGGGCCGCCCCGCCGACGGGAAGCAGCCGAAGGGCGTGCTGCGGCAGCTCCCCGCGATCGACCTCGACTTCGACCTCACCGGCTGCGAGGCGACGTGGGTCTCGAACGACGAGCAGACGCGATGGGCGGGTTGGTTGCCGCACCCGGACCTCGACGTGTCGAAGCCACTGACCGTCGGCAGCTCGGCGCACGAGCCGTTGTGGCTAGCGATCAAGGCCGGGGGCCGACTGACGGTCCGCGCCAACCTCGACCTGAAAGACATGCTGCGGCCTGCCGTCCAACCCGGATCGCAGCTCGACCACGACTACCCGCCGGAAGTGGTGACGTACTCCTACGGTCCCAAGACCGCCAGACCCGTCACCGCCGGGCCGACCGCGACCGGGCTCCACCCGATACACTCCGTGGTCGGGTGGGACAGAGGCCCATTCCCAGACACGACACTTCAGGTCACGACCAACGAGGACGACCGCCCGCGCCCGATTCCGCTGCGGCGAGTCCTTCTTCCGTGGGCCAACACGGACCTAAAGGTACTCGGCCGCGAACTCGTCGCCGTGCGCCCGCCCGAGCTCGACGGCGGAAGCTGGGCGCGCGGCCGAGCCGAGTTCTTCAGCGACCAGGCCGCGTGCGCGAAGTGCCACTCCGTCCACGGCCGCGGCGGCGACCTGGGGCCGGACCTGTCGAACCTCGTCCACCGCGACTACGCCTCGGTCCTGCGCGACATCGAGAACCCGTCGTTCGCCCTCAACCCGGACCACATCAGCTCCGTCGTGGAAATGAGCGACGGCCGCACCTTCACCGGCCTCGTCCGCACCGCCGGCGACAAGCTCCGCATCGGCGACGAGAAGGGCGTCGTCGTCGAGGTGGCGAAGGCCGACGTGGAGAAGCTGACGGCGGCGCCGCGGTCGATCATGCCCGAGGGGCTCCCGAAGCTCCTCGGCCCGGCGCGGATGCGCGACCTGATGACGTTCCTCCTCACGCCGCCGCCGCGGATGCCCGACTACGGCCCGACCCGCCCGCCGGAGTCGCGCTACCGCGCCGAGGTGAACGCGGTCCTGGCCGGCGCGCCGAACCCGCCGGCGCCGATCCGCCCGATCACGATCGTGCTCGTCAGCGGGCGGAAGGACCACGGCCCCGGCGAACACGACTACCCGGCGTGGGCGAAGGCGTGGAAGGAACTCCTGTCGGTCGCCGAAAAGACGACGGTGGAGACGGCCGACGAGTGGCCGACCGCCGCTCAGCTGGGCAAGGCCGACGTACTGGTCTTCTACCAGCAGGGGAAGTGGACGGCGGAGCGGGCGAAGGACATGGACGCCTTCCTCGCGCGCGGCGGCGGTGCCGTCTACGTCCACTACGCCGTGGACGGCGGCGCCGACGCCCCGGGGTTCGCGCAGCGTATCGGGTTGGCGTGGCAGGGCGGGCGGTCGAAGTTCCGCCACGGCCCGCTGGAGCTGGGCTTCGAGACCGGGGCGAACCACCCGATCGGTCGCAACTTCACGAAGGCCCGCTTCCACGACGAGAGCTACTGGCAGCTGACCGGCGACCCGAAGCGGGTGACGCTGCTGGCGAGCGGCAAGGAGGACGGCGCGAGTCAGCCGCTGTTCTGGACGCTGGAGCCGGCGAAGGGGCGGGTGGTGGTGTCGATCCCGGGGCACTTCGCGTGGACGTTCGACGACCCGCTGTTCCGGGTGCTGCTGCTGCGCGGCGTCGCGTGGGCGGCGCGCGAGCCGGTGGACCGGTTCAACGAGCTGGTCACGCCCGGGGCGCGGCTGCGCGACTGAGACTGCGTCGGGAAAGTAGTAGGCACACTCCGTGTGCCGTTTCTCGGGGCAGCGACGGCACACGGGACCGTCATGCCCCCGGGCTCGTCGCGTCGGACGGAATTCGGGACCGGTCGTTGACTTCCACTTCGCGCCCGATCAGAATCGACACGCGATTGACCGTTTCGCGCAGGCGCCCGGGTGCGCCGGGCGGCGGCGCCGCGAGCCGAACGAACGGTTGCCCTACCTTCCCGACCGACTCATCACCATGTCCGACACGCCCGACCCGAAGTCGTTCGCGGACGTCCTCCGCTACGAACTCGAAGCCGTCCGCACCCGCCGCGCCGCGGTGTCGCCGGGGACCGGCCCCGCGAAACCGCCCGCCGCCGACGCCGGCGTCGAGCAGCTGCGCGGCGACGCGCTCGACGACGGCATGGTCGGGCTGGCGCTGTCCGGCGGCGGCGTCCGCAGCGCCACGTTCGGCCTCGGCGTCCTCCAGGGGCTGTCGCGGCTCGGCCTCCTCACGACCGTCGACTACCTCTCGACCGTGTCCGGCGGCGGGTACGTCGGCGGCTGGCTGACCGCGTGGGTCCACCGCGAGAGCGAGCGGCTCCGCGCCGATGCGGCCGCGAAGTTGGAGGAGGAGAGTGCCAAGAAAGGCGAAGCCCTCGATCCGGGGGAGTCGCTCCGGGTCGTAGGGGCCGCGGCCGCCGGCGCCACCCGCAACATCGAGAAGCAACTCGACCCGGACCGGAAGAACCAGGCCGAGGCGACCCGGGTGGTCGACGTCGAGAACCCGCCGCAGCCGCGAAACCCCAACACCCCGCTCGCGGCGTTGTTCCCCGCGCCGCCGGGAAGTACGAACCCGCGCCCGGTGCTGGACGACGAGCCGGAGCCGGTGTACCACCTGCGGGCGTACAGCAACTACCTGGCCCCGCGGCCGGGGCTGCTGTCCGGCGACCTGTGGACGCTGTTCGCCATCTACACCCGGAACACGCTGGTCAACCTCCTCATCCTCGTCCCGGCCGTCCTGGCCGTCGTCTTCCTCGCCTACATGGTCGTGTGGTGCTTCGCGCAGCCGGGCGGCGACCGGCGGAGCGTCGCCGCGGCCGTCGTGACCGCGGGGCTGGCGGTCCTCGCCCTGTACGAGATCGGGACCAGCCTGTCGCGCACGGACGGGGGGGCGACCGCGAGCGCGTCGCGCCAGTCGCGGCGGCGGTTCTACTGGCTGATCATCGCCCCGACCGTCGTCCAGGTCGTGCTCGCGGCGTGGATGTTCAGCGGCGACCCGAAGGCGGCCCCGCCCGGCCCGGCGGCCGTTACGTGGACGCCCCCGGAGCTGCGCTACCCGGCCGAACTGAAGGTGGACAACTGGCTCGGCGGGCTGGACGCCCCGTGGGGTGTCAAATTCGCCCTCACGGTCGGCCTGGTCGGCGCGGTCGCCGGCTTGCTGGGGGCCGGCCGCCGGCTGAAGGAGGGGAACGGCGGGGCGTGGGCGGCGTTCTGGTCGCCCGTCGTGCTCGGGCTCGTATTCGGCGTCCTGTGCGGCGCGATGCTCGCGGTGACCGTGTGGCCGCTGGCCGCGTACCCGACGGTCGTCGCCACGATCGGGCCGCCGCTGTTCCTCGTGGCCCTGGCCGTGGCCGGGTTCGTGGAGTCGGCCGTCCACAGCAAGCGGCTCACCGAGCACGACCGGGAGTGGCGGTCGCGGCTGGCCGCCACCCTCGTGTTCGTCGGCCTCGTGTGGCTCGCCTTCTTCGCCATCGTGTTCCTCCTCCCGGCGGGCGTCCGCTACCTGAGCGGGATGATCGGGCTGGAGCGGGCGGACGTGTGGGCCGTCGTCGGGTGGGCGGCCACCACCGGCGCCGGGTTGTTCGCCGCCAACAGCTCGCGGACCGGCGGCGACGGGGTGCGGAAGCCGAACCGACTCCTCGGGCTGATCGCCGCCGTCGCCCCGGTGGTGTTCCTGGTCGGCCTCCTCGGCCTCCTCGGCGTCCTGGCCGGGATGCTCGTCGGGATGCGGTTCGACGAATGGCGGGTGTACGAGTGGGGGGCGAACGCGGGCGCAACGGAGCTCACCGTCCTCGTGGTGGCTGCGGCCATCGCGCTGGTGGCCGCCGTGCTGCTGTCCGCCGCGACCGACGTGAACGTCTTCTCGATGCACGCCCTGTACGCCAACCGGCTGATCCGCGGTTACCTCGGGGCGTCGCGGCGGAAGGTTCAAGCGACCGACGACCGGGCCGACGGCGGCCGGCTCCGGCGGGACGAGAACGGCCGGTGGGAGTGGGGGCCGGGCCTCGGCGGCGCCCCGACCGGCGTCGGCGGGCCGGTGCGGCGCGAGCACCCGATCACCGGGTTCGAC
>DASPHQ010001010.1:0-4628 GCA_035629595.1 Urbifossiella sp.
GAAGCTCACCTCGCGCGGCTCGGCCCCGGCGGCGCGGGCGGCCCGCGCCGCGACCCCGCGGACCAGGTTGTACGCCAGCACGTGCGTCCAGAACTCCTTCCGCACCATCGCCGGCGTCCGGCACCGGAGTACGTCCGCACCCAACGTACACTTCAGCGACCGCAGGTCCAGCTCGGCGTGCCACCGCGCCCGGTACAACGCGGCGAGCGCGTCGGCGGGGTAGCGGGCCGCGTCCAGCAGGGTGGTCGCCACCACGAACCCGCGGGTGCGGAACCCCCGCCGCGGCACCCGGACCGCGACCTCCCGGATCGTCAGCGACCGCGGCATCCCCGCCAGGGTCGCGCCGTCCACCCACCGCGGCCGGTCCGGTCGGCCCCAGACGACGACGTGGTCCTTCGGCCCCAGCCGCCGGCCGGTCCGGAAGTCGGGCCGCCGGGCCTGGTGCAGGCGGACGACGGCGTCCACCCCGCGGGCGAGCCACGCCGCCAGGTCGTAGAAGCTGCCGTACAGCCGGTCGGCCAGGACCACGTCCCCGGGGTCGAACCCGCCGGCCAGGTCGCGAAGGAGGGCCGCCTCGCCGGTCCGCTTCCCCGGGCACCGGCCGAGGGCGGCGTCGAGGACGGCCCCGGTGGCCAGGCAGAAGACGGCCACGACCCGGGCGACGGGGAACCCGAGCCCCGGCTTCTGGATGCCGGGCTGCGGGTACGCCTGCTGGTTGGCCCGGGTGTCGGGCATCGACACGGTGGTGCCGTCGGCGACCTTGACCCGGCGGCCGCGCCAGAGCCACGCTTCGGTGGCGGCGCGGTGGAGGTCGCGGCCGGCGTCGCGGGCGAGCCGGCGGGGGAGGCCCTCGGGGAGGCGGGCGCGGGCCTTGCAGTACGCCCCGGTCGTCGGCCGTGCCGAGCGGCCTGCGGCGGCGAGCCCGGCGAGGACGCGGGCGACGGCGGCCCGGCAGGACCGGTCGGGGTCGGCGACCTGGGTGAGGAAGGCCCAGAGGGTGACGGCCGGCGTGTAGACGCGGTGCCGCCACGTAGCGCCCTCCTCGCGGAGGGCGGCCTCGACGCGGGCGGCGGGGAGGAGGTCGGCGAAGGCGTCCCCGCCGGGCTGGGCGAAGTGGGCGCGGAGGGCGTGGATCGGGTCGCGCATCGGGGGCTCCGTCCCGGTGGGAGGTGGTGTCCCCTCATCACAGCGCCCGGAAGCCGACGCGCCTATCCCGCTTCAGTCGCATACTTTGGGTGTTGGGGAAGTGCCATTCCACGCTGCATCAGACCGCCAGCTCATTCGCGCTTTTCGCTGGCTCGGCTGCTCGGGTCGTGGTCTACTGCCGGGGCGGCTGCTGAGCTTTTCGTTCGGCCGCGCGTCCGGTGCGCGGGCCTCGGGCGCGGCCGGCGTGGTCCGTGAGGGCACCACTCCAAGCCCTCTCCCGGCCGCACCCGAGACCCGCGCGTGCGACGGACTGGGCGGCTCACTTGCGGGGGACGGAGGTGGACGCGCGGCCGAACGGCGAAGCTCACCTGCGCACACCACGTGTACGCATACGTGGCTCGCGCGCGGCCGAAGCTGCGCTGCACGCAGCGCGCGAGCACCCCGGTGCGGGTACTCCGAGGGGACAGGGGTTCGTTCCTGGCCTCGCGGCGCGCGCAGGTGAGCTTCGCCATTCGGCCATGTTGCCTCCGTCATACCTCTTGCGACAACGCCCTTACAACCCGCGGTGCCGCGTCTCGCCCAGCCCGACCAGACACGATCATTCCACCTGTGCGAGGATACTTCATGCCGGTCAGCCGCTCCTTCCGCCCGTTCCGGCGTCCCACGTTCGCCCGCCTAGAAGTGCAGCAACTCGAGGACCGCGTGAACCCGGTCACGTTCACCGGTAGTACGAACGGTGTGTTCCTGAACGCCCAGCCGAGTTCCGCCTCGTTCGCCGGGCTAGACACGAACGTGTTCGTGTACGGCTCGGCGGCGGACGATACGAGTACGTCCCGCCTGTCGTTCACAGGTTCGGGGGTGGGCGTTGCCGACGGGGTGATCGTGAAAGTGGGGGAACTGACGTTCTCCAACCGGAACAGCGTGTCGGCAGCGGACGCGGTCGACCTGTTCATCACATTCGACCTAGCGGGACTACCGCTGAAGCCGATCGTCCGGCTGCCGATCGCGATCACCAACACGCCGAACAACAGCGGCGACCCGGTCGTCGATGCAGACAGCATCACTCTGCTGCCTAACGACGTGATCTACGTCCCTGTGCTCGTCCCCGGTGCGCCCGGCGCGCCGGCGGAACTCGTCCAGTTGGAGGTCGATCTGCTTTTCGCTAACTCGCTGACTGGGGCGGTCGGCGACGGGTTCAACCTTGTCGTGCCGGAGGACGCGAGTGGGAGCGTCGAAGTCTTCGCGGCGTTCGATGTCCACACCTCGCTCGGCCGGCTGTCGAAGGACGCGAAACTTCAATTCTCGCTCCTGGCCAACTCCTTCACGAGGGCGGCGGCTATCGGAAGCTGCCTCTTCGCCAGCCCCTCCCCGCTCGACATCCCCCTGTTCGAAGGTGAAGTTCCGCGCACGGGGTACGAAATCCTCGACGATGCGCTGGAGGCCCTTCGAGACCAGCCCCTGCTCGACTTCGGCCCGGCCGGAGACGCGATAGAGAAACTGGACGGGATGGGCATCTCGTTGCCCCGCGTCGAGAAATTGTTCAACGTGGTCAAGCGGGTGAACGGCGTGCGCGAGGTCGTGAACCTCGTCGGCGGCGGGTTCACGGTGCTTTACGGAGCGCTCGGGAACCAGTTCCGCGAACTGGCGCTCGACCCGCCGGACCCGAACTTCCGACAGGTTTCGCTGCCGCAGAAGACGGCGATCCGGCTGGCCCTGGAAGGAGCCGCCCCGGCACTTGTGAGGTCGGCCCAGGAGACGTTCGACCTCGCTGCCGACGCCCGCGCCCTTTCCCGCGCCCTATTGGTCGCCTTGGAGCGAGCGGCTGGCGCGGCGGCCGCCGGGGACCGCGGGTGGGAGTACTTCCAGACGGGTTACGCGCGACTTCTGGCCGACCGGCTCGGGGATACACTCGCCCAACTCCCAGCGGCGTACCAGGACGTTCTTTCCCAGGTGCTGGCGGTCGGGTACGACCCGACGGCCACCGGCACCGACATCGTTCAAACACTCCGCAACCTGCGGGAGTTCGGGTTCCCCGCGGATCGGCGCGACTACCTCGACGCGCTGGGCGTCTCCCAAACCGAGCGGGACGCCATCCTCAGGGCGCTGCTGACGGTGAACCCCGAACCGGGCACTCGGACGCTTGCGGATGTCCTCGCCGATCCGGAGATGACCGCGGCCTTGCGGGACTCCTCCGCGACGCTGCGGCGGTTTGCCGGGGCCGGGTCGTTCGCCGTCGGCGCGGGGGCGGGTGGCGGTCCGGTCGTACAGTTGTACGGCCCCGGCCGGGTACCCGGCGGGGCGGTCGCCGTGTACGAGGACGGGTTCCGCGGCGGCGTCCGGGTGGCAGAGGGAGATGTGACCGGGGACGGCGTGAAGGATCTGATCGCCGCCCCAGGGCCGGGCCGGGCCGCCTCAGTGCGGGTGTACGACGGGGTGACCCGTTCCCTGTTGTACGACATCCCTGCGTTCGAGTCGTCGTTCGTGGGCGGGGCATTCGTGGCTACCGGCGACTTCAACGCCGACGGCCTCGCTGATGTGGTCATCTCGGCCGACATCGGCGGAGGGCCGCGGGTCCGCGTCATCTCCGGGGCGGACGGGGCGACGGTTCTTGCCGACTTCCTGGGCATCAACGACCCGAACTTCCGCGGAGGCGCGCGGGTGGCGGTGGCGGACGTCAACGGGGACGGGCGGGCGGATCTCCTCGTGGCCGCCGGGTTCGGCGGCGGGCCGCGGGTCGCCGTCTACAACGGTGCCACGCTCATGTCCGACCTCGCAGCCGGGGCAGAGCCCACCCGCGTCATCGCCGACTTCTTCGCGTTCGAGGAGACGCTCCGGAATGGTGTCTACCTGAGCGCCGGGGATCTGAACGGCGACGGGTACGCCGACATCATCGCTGGCGGCGGCCCGAGCGGTGGACCGCGCGTCCTGGCCCTGAGCGGGTTCGCCCTCCTCACCGCGGACCAGTTGCCTCTTGCGAACTTCTTCGCAGGGAACCCCGACTCTCGCGGTGGGGTTCAAGTCCTGGTCACGGATCTTGATGGCGATGATCGCGCAGACCTGATTACTGGTTCGGGAGAGGGCGATGGTGCTGAGATCCGGTCATATCTGGGAAGGGAACTGGCAACCCAGACATCGAGTTCGCCTGCGTGGGATTTGAACGTATTCCCCGACTTTCGCGGCGGTGTGTTCGTTGGTTGAGGAGATGTCCCTGATTGTTCGAGCGGCAACCTGGAGCGGATGGCCGGGGCCGCCCGCCCGGCGTGGGTGGCCAAGGCGGAGGCGGCGTTCTGACGGGCCGGACATCAGCCCGCCGCCCTACCTGGAAGCGGCCCGGGTGCTGCCCGGCCACTAGCGGGCCGACGTGACGCAGGTGTACGCGAAGGCGGCGAAGGCGCTGGGGGTGTCCCCCGCTCGGACCACCGGGGCGGGAATGCACCCTACACCTAGCGCGCCGCGGGTGAAGCCATGATGAATCGTGGCCG
>DASPHQ010001011.1:0-8042 GCA_035629595.1 Urbifossiella sp.
ACACCTTCCTGGGAATGCTGACGCCGTGGATCACGTCGGAGGAACCGGACGCGTGGGAGTTATCCGCGGCGATGGGGCCGGTGTGGGTCGCCGCGGCTCTCGCGGCCCCGGCCCCGCGGCGACGACTGGTGCTGCTCGGGCTGGTGTTCTTCGCCGTCGGCGGGGCGGTACTCATCGAATGGCTGCCGGGGTTCAACCTGTTCCGCGTCCCCGGCCGGATGCTGCTCGTCGCCGGCTTCCCGCTCGCGGTGCTCGCCGGCACCACGACCGACGCGCTGGTGCGAACGAACTGGGCCGACCCGTGCTGGCTCAGGGCGCGACAGTGGCTCATCCCGTTCGCCGTGGTGCTGGTGCCGCTCGCATTTCTCGTGTTGATGTCGGGCCGTTTCAGACCGCCCGATTGGCTCGCGTGGTCGTCCTACGTGGCGACACTCCCGGTGGCGCTGTGGCTGCTGTGGCCCCGGGGACTCCGGCCGGCTCCCCGGCTGGCAGGTTGGCTCGCGGTGCTGCTGGCGGACCGGCTGGCGCCGACCATCCTGCTCCCCCGTGTCGTCCCGCAGGCGGCGATTTACGAGGAGCCGGCCGCCGTGCGGTTCCTCACCGACCGGCTGCCGCCCGGCGCCGGGCGGGTGCTGGATTCCGACGCCCACCCGCAATCGCCGTCCCCGCTCCTCGGCACCGGAGCGCCGCGGGCCATGATCCACGGCGTCGAGACGGTCCGCGGCTACAACCCGCTCGACGTGAAGCACTACCGCGAGTACCTGTCGTTTGCCGCCGGGTCGGACGAGCCCCTGAGTCCGAACGGCCCGTTCACCCAGCAGGTGATCCCGGGCTTGCAGTACCCCAACGGCGCACTCCTGGACGCGGCGGGGCTACGGTACGTGGCGGCCTCGCAGGACCGGAACTGGATACCCCTCGGCGACGCGTGGCGCCCCGGCCCCGGCGTCTCGACACCGCCCGACGGCTGGTTGTTAGCGTTCATCGACGAAAAGGTGCCGCCGGTCCCGCCGGTTCGCGCGGGGAATGCGGACGGGCCGGGAACACAGGTCGTCCTGGAGAACGTCCGCGCTTTCCCGCGGGCGTGGGTGGTGCCCGCGGCCCGGCCGATGCCGCCCGGCGGCGAGTACGACACGCTTCTGGCGACCGACTTCCGCCGGGTCGTGCTCATCGCCACCGACCGGCCGCTGCCGCCGCCCGCGGCCGCGACGCCGACGGCGCGAATCACCGAGTACCGCCCCAACCGCGTCCGCGTGGAGCTGACCGGCGACGGCGGCGGCTTCCTCGTGCTGGCCGACGTGTGGTACCCCGGCTGGGTGTGTCGCGTGGACGGCGCCGACGTGCCGGTCGAGCGCGCGAACCACGCCTTCCGGGCCGTGCAGCTGCCGCCTGGGGCGCGGGAGGCGGTGTTCACCTTCGAGCCGCGGTCCTACCGGATCGGGTCGTGGGTCAGCGGTGCGGCCCTCGCGGCGCTCGTCGTGGCGGGCGTCGGAGTTGCCGCGCGGCGGGCGGCGGCTTATCCCATCCCCACACCCTCCCCGGCGGACCCCGCCTGATGTCGCTTGCCGTCGCCCTCTTCGCCGTCGTCGCGCTGGCGACCGCGGTCTCGGCCCTCGGCGTCGTGCTGTCCACGAACATCGTCCGCGCCGCCGTCTGGCTGCTGTTCACCCTCATCGGCGTCGCCGTCACGTACCTGCTGCTCGGGGCCGAGTTCGTCGGCGCCGCGCAGCTGATCGTGTACGTCGGCGGCACGCTCGTGCTGGTGGTGTTCGGCGTGATGCTGACCGCGCAGGGGCCGCTGAAGGCGCTCGCCGCGAAGCCGGCCGAGTGGGTCGTGGGCGGGGTGCTGGCCGCGGCGCTGTTCGGGCTGCTGGCGGTGCTGGCGCTCGGGCCGCACGCCCCACCCGCGACGCAACCCGGCGAGGGGCCGTTGCCCGGTGCCGGGCCGCTGGGGCTGGCGTTCCTCGGCTTCACCGACGTGCAGCCGGACGCGCGCATCACGGGCGTGCCAGAGGGCACCGTGACGCGGCGGACGCCGGTGGCGTACCTGCTGCCGTTCGAGGTGGTGTCGGTTCACCTGCTGGTGGTGCTGATCGGCGCGGCCTACCTGGCGCGGGCGAAGCGGAGGGCGAAGGCGTGATCGAACTGGGCCTGCCGCCGTTCCTGCTGCTGTCGGCGTTCCTGTTCGCCTGCGGGGTCGCGTGCCTCGCGGTGAAGCGGAATGCCATCGGCGTCCTCATGGGCGTCGAGCTCATCCTCAACGCCGCGAACCTGAACTTCGTCGCCTTCGCGCGCTACAACCCGGCGTTCCGCGTCGAGGGGCAGGTGTTCGCGCTGCTGGTGATCGTGCTGGCCGCGGCCGAGGCGGCGGTCGCGCTGGCGATCATCCTGAACTTCTACAACAACCACGCCACCGTGGACGTGGACAAGGCCGACGACCTGCGCGGCTGAGGAACCGATGCCGGAGTGGTTCGACACGTCCCCGGGCCGACTCTACGTGGTGGCGACGCTGCTGCCGCTGCTCGGCTGCGCCCTCCTGCTGCTCGGCGGACTCGCCCGCGCCCTGTGCCGGCCGCACCGCGAGCGCGGCGGCGCGGCCGGGTCGACGTACTGGCTCCTCGGCGGCGACCGGCCGCTCACCACCGGCGCCTACCTCGCCACCGCCCTGATGGGCTGCGCGGCCGTGCTCGCGGTCGTGGGACTGGTCACCTTCCTCGGCGACGTGCGGAACGGGTTGAAGCCCGACGAGATCGCCGCGCGCTGGTCTGGCCGCATCGACTGGATTCGCATCGGCAACACCGACCCGATGCCGCCCGCCGCGTGGGACAAGTCCGACAGCGCCCGCCTGGTGCGCGACGAGAGCCCCGCCGCGCCACCGGTGCCGCAGGCCGGCCGGGCGCTGGAGCTCGGCTACCGCATCGACCACCTCTCCGCGCTCATGGTGGCGATGGTGACCGTGATCGGCACGCTCATCTTCGTCTTCTCCCTCGGCTACATGCGCGACGAGACGCAGCCGACGGTTTCCGACCACGAGGTCGATCACCAGACGCCGGGCAGCCACCACTTCGCCCGCCGCGGGCGGTACGGCCGGTTCTTCGCGTACCTGTCGCTGTTCGCCTTCTCGATGCTCAACCTCCTCATCGCCGACAACCTGTTCCAGGTGTTCGTGAGCTGGGAGCTCGTCGGCGTCTGCTCCTTCTTCCTCATCGGCTTCTACCACGAGCGGCCGAGCGCCAGCCGGGCCGCGGCGAAGGCGTTCATCGTCAACCGCGTCGGCGACGCCGGCTTCCTCGTCGGCATCTTCGTCGCCTGGACGAGCCTCGGCACGCTAAACATCGACGAGCTGACGAAGCGCGTCCGCTCCCCGGCGCGCGACACGCACGGCAGCCTGGAACTGGCACACCAGCTGGTTCAAGTCAACCCCGGGAAGCCGGACGAGAACGGCCACCCGACCTACGACCTGCCGGCGAAGGGCGAAACCGGGTCGCACCTGGCGCTGTTCCCGCCGCTGTGGGAAGACCCCACACACTTCCACGGCCTCGGGTACAAGCGCACCCAGGAGCAGAACTTCTCGACGCCCCCGGAGCAGCGGCTGTTCGACTTTGGGGCGATGCCGTACTGGCTGTTCATCGTCATGGGCGCCGGCATCTTCCTCGGCTGCGTCGGCAAGAGCGCCCAGGTGCCGCTCCACACCTGGCTGCCGGACGCGATGGAAGGCCCGACACCCGTGTCCGCCCTCATCCACGCGGCGACGATGGTCGCGGCCGGGGTGTACCTCGTCGGCCGGTGCTACGTGCTGTTCGCGCCGGAGGTGCTGCTCGGAATCGCGTACACCGGCGCCGTCACGCTGTTCGTCGCGGCCACGATCGCGCTGGTGCAGACGGACATCAAGCGGGTGCTGGCGTACTCGACGTGCAGCCAGCTCGGCTACATGATGCTGGCGCTCGGCGTCGGCGGCTGGGCCGCGGGGCTGCTCCACTTGCTGACGCACGCCTTCTTCAAGGCGCTGCTGTTCCTCGGCAGCGGCAGCGTCATCCACGGCTGCGGCCACGAGCAAGACCTGCGGAAGATGGGCGGCCTGCTGACGAAGATGCGCATCACCGGCCTGACGATGCTCGTCGGCGTGCTGGCCATCGCCGGGGCGCCACTGTTCAGCGGGTGGTACAGCAAGGACCAGGTGCTGTCGTCGGCGCTGGGTTACGGGTTGGAGCACCGCGAGCACTTCGCGCTGTTCGTGCTGCCGCTGCTGACCGCGGCGATGACCGGGTTCTACATGTTCCGCCTGTGGTTCCTGGCGTTCACGGGGAGCCCGCGCGACCTCCATGTCCACGACCACGCTCACGAGTCGCCGGCCGTGATGACGGTGCCGCTGGTGGTGCTGGCGGTGTTCAGCGTCGGCGTCGCGTGGGGCTGGCCGATCTGGGACGCGGACGCCAGCGCGCTCGGCCGGCTGCTCGAAGCGGGTCGGCCGGCGGCGTGGCTGACGATGTTCGGCGCGGAATCCCAGGCGGCGCACGACAATCACCTGACGGCCGGGGCGCTGGCGCTGTTGGCGGCGGTGCTCGGGGCCGGGCTCGCCGCGGTGATGTACTGGCGGCCGAAGCTGAGCCCCGCGGCCGTCCGCGCCCGCGCCGGCGGGGCGTACACGTTCCTGCTGAACAAGTGGTACTTCGACGAAGCCTACGACGCGGCGCTGGTGAAGCCGGCGGTGGGGCTGGCGTTCGCGTCCGCCGCCGCCGACAAGCGGCCGACCGACGGCGAGACCGACGCCGTGCCCGCGCGCCGCTACGACTTGTTCACACTCGACGGGCTGATTACGACCGCGGGCCAGCTGGTCGGCGCCGCGGGGACGGGCTTGCGGCGGGTGCAGACGGGCCGGCTGCGCGGGTACGTGCTGGTGCTGGCCTTGACCGTCGTCGGGTTGTTGGGGATGCTCTTGGGCTTGGGTGGGTAACGGCTCGGGGCTTCGCCGCTTGCGGCGTTGCAGCGCTTGCAACGCCGCAAGCGGCGAAACCCCCGAGCCGCCCACATTCATCAAAGGGTACGGAATGCCCGAAGCCGACCTGTCCTGGCTGACCTGGCTGGTGTTCCTACCGGCCGCGTGCGCCGCCGTGCTGCTGGCCGTGCCGGCCCGGTGGACCGAAGCCATGCGCTGGGTCGCGCTGTTCGGCGCCGCCGGCACCCTCTCCGTGTCGCTGTGCGTCGCCGTCGGGTACGACGACGCCATCCACCGTCAGCTCGGCACCAGCGGCCGGCCCGGCCACGCCGCCACCGCCCGCCTCGACAGCCGCGCCGACTTCGCCGCCGCGAACGCCGCCAAGGCCGTCCCCGAATACCGCTCCGACGACTGGGTCGCCCGCCGCCCGTGGATCGACCGGTTCGACGCCGAATACGCCCTCGGCGTGGACGGCATCAGCCTGCCGCTCGTCATCCTCACCGCGCTCGTCACGCTCCTCGCCGTCGCCGCCAGCTGGACCATCGACAAGTCGGTGAAGGCGTACCTCGTCCTCATCCTGCTGCTCGAAAGCGGCGTGCTGGGGGCGTTCCTGGCGCTCGACCTGTTCCTCTTCTACGTCTTCTACGAAGTGATGCTCCTGCCGATGTACGTGCTCATCGGCCTGTGGGGCGGCGGCCGGCGGCGGTTCGCGGCGCTCAAGTTCGTGCTGTACACGCTGGTCGGCTCCGTCGGCCTGCTGGTGGCCGTCATCGCGCTCTACTCCGTGGACGTGCGCGACTTCGTGCCGCAGGAGCGCGTCGCGTCCGAGGTCGCCGACCTGCGCAAGCGGAACCCGTCGCTCACGGAAGCCGAAGCCGCGGCGAAGGTCGAGGTGCACACGTTCGACTTCACGACGCTGGCGAAGGCCGGCCGTGCCGTCATGCTGGTCCTCTCGGGTCAGGAGGTGCGCCTCGCCGCGAAGGCCGACCCGCGCGACCCCGCCGGCGGCGCCCAGGGCGGGGAGGTGAAACTGTTCGCACCCGGCGTCGATGTCGCCGCCGCGGTCGCGCGCCTGAAGGCGCAACCGATCTGCACGCCGGGCATGCAGTACCTCCTGTTCGTGCTGCTGTTCGTCGGCTTCGCGGTGAAGGTGCCGATCGTGCCGTTCCACTCCTGGCTGCCGGACGCGCACGTCGAGGCGCCCACGCCCGTCAGCATGATCCTGGCCGGCGTGCTGCTGAAGCTCGGCGGCTACGGCCTGATCCGCTTCGCGTTCCCGATCTGCCCGTGGGCGGCGAACGAGCTGGCGTGGTGGGTCGGCCTCGTCGGCGTCGTCGGCATCGTCTACGGGGCGCTCGTGGCGATGGGGCAGAGCGACTTCAAGAAGCTGCTGGCGTACTCGTCGGTGTCGCACATGGGGTTCGTCGTGCTCGGCCTCGCCGCGTGGTCGGCCGGGTCGCGGGCGCAGTACTGGGAGTGGGGCGTCGGCGGCGCCGTCTTCCAGATGGTCGCGCACGGCGTCACGGCGTCGGCGTTGTTCTTCGCGGTAGGCGTCGTCTACGACCGCGCCCACCACCGCGACCTGAACCGCCTCGGCGGGCTGTACGAGCCGATGCCGGCGTACTCGGGGCTGGCGGCGGTGCTGTTCTTCGCGTCGATGGGGCTGCCGGGCCTGTGCGGCTTCGTCGGCGAGTTCACGGTGCTGACGGCCGCGTGGAACTACGCCCCGGCGCTCGCCATCCCCGCGGTGCTGAGCGTCATCCTGACCGCGGCGTACCTCCTGTGGGCGTGGCAGCGCGTGTACTTCGGCACGAACCCGGCGACGAAGGACTTCCCCGAGCTGACGGCGCGCGAGGCGGCGGTGCTGGTGCCGTTCGCGGCGCTGGCGGTGCTGCTGGGCGTGTGGCCGGGGCTGGTGATGCGCTGGCTCGACCCGAGCGTCGCGGGGTGGGTCGAGAACCTCGCGGCGCTGAAGCTGTAGACGCCCCGAAGCCCGGGGACGGCCGTCCCCGGGCTTTCGGCTTTCCCCTCCCCAACCCCCTTCGTAACAACCCCACTTCTCTCACCCCCCTCTCACCCCCGCGGCCCGGAAGAACTGGTAAACTGGGCGTAGATTAAAAACTGCCGGCGACGGCAGTTCTCCGTTGCTTACCCCGGCGGCGGACGGTAAACACCCGCGACACGTTCGTGACGACATGCAGGCGGCCGGCCGCGCACCGTGGGGGAACGGGGCGCGCCGCGGCAACGGCCCTTCGGCCGTCGCCGACCCGCCCGCGGTCGGATGGGGGAAGTCCATGAGCCAGCTCGACGGCACCCGGTACGCCCCGGTCTGGAAGCGGCGCCGCTGGCTGCCGACCGCCCTGTGGGCCACCGCCGGCCTCGGAATGGCCGCCACCTACGCGGCCGCCCAGCAACCGCAACCGCTCGCCCCGCCCGTCGTCGAGTTCCAGCGCGTGTCGGCCCAGCAGCCGGTGCCGACGGCGCCGCCGCCCGCCGTGGTCCCCGACAAGGCCGCCACCCCGATGCCGGCGCCGGCCCCGAAGGCCGAGCCGGAGAAGACCGTCTCCATCAGCTTCACCGCCCAGGACTGGCAGACGGTGCTCGACTGGTACGGCAAGGAGACCGGCCTCATCCTGGTCACCACCGTGCGGCCGACCGGCAGCGTCACCATCGTGCCGCCGGGGCCGTCGCGCAAGTTCACCCTCGGCGAGGTCACCGACCTCCTCAACGAGGCGATGATCCCCCAGAAGTTCATGATCATCCGCCGCCAGGCGTCGTTCTACATCCAGCCGGCCGACGAGAAGATCGACCCCACCCTCCTCCAGCGGGTCGAGCACTCGGAACTCGCCCGCCGCGGCAAGACCGAGATCGTGCTGTGCAACGTCGGCCCGTTCAAGGGCATCTCCGCGTCGGACGTGATGAACGACGTGAACCAGATGCTCACGCCGTTCGGCAAGGCCGTGCTCCTCAGCAACGCCAACGCCATCCAGGTGATGGACACCGCCGGCAACATCAGCCGCATCTCCAAGACGCTCGAGGACTACGAGAAGGGCGGCGGCCAGGCCGAGTCCATCACCCACGTCTGCAAGTGGCGCCGTGCCCCCGAGAT
>DASPHQ010001012.1:0-2886 GCA_035629595.1 Urbifossiella sp.
GCGCTCGAGGAAGGGCCGGGCGCGGGCCAGGTGGACGGTGCCGTCCACGCTCTCGATCAGCACCGCGTCGACGCGGCCGATCATGTCCGTGAGGCGGTCCACGAGGGGGACTTCGTACTTCCGCATCTCGGCGGTGAAGCCCGCGATCCGCTCCGGCGACAGGACCGACTCGCCGGGACAGCCGACGACGATGCGGGCGCCCTCGACGAACTGGTCGCGCTCCACGCCGATGTGGTGGAGCCGCTGGGTGAAGGCGGTGACGTGGGACGTGTCGAAGTCGAGGACGCCGAGGCGGATCATGGCTCACTCCCGACGGAGGGCGGGGACGACCGGCACCCGCAGGATACCCGCCGTCGCGCCCGCCGCCACGCAGAATCCGACGACCAGCACGCCGCCGAGCATCAGCGCCAGTCGCCCCCACGGCACGCTCGCCCCGCCGGCGACGTGCGGCGCCACCGACGCGAGCGCCGCCAGCACCCCGGCCGCGAGGCCGAGCAGCAGCAGGAAGGCGTTCTCCGCCAGCACCAGCACTTGCAGCGCCCGCGGCCTGTAGCCCACGGCCCGCAGCAGCGCCAGCTCGCCGACGCGCTCCCACACGCCGCGGAGCAGCACGACCGCGAGCCCGAGCACGCCGAGGAGCAGCCCGAACCCGCCGAGCAGCTGGAACGTGGACAGGTACGCCCCGACCACGGCCTGATACGCAGCCACCTTCTCCCGCGTCGGCGTGACCACGACGCCGTTCGGGCGCAGTGTGGTTTGAATGGCGCGAGTCGCGTCGCGCTCCCCGTCCGGCGGCGTGCTCACGAGGAAAACGCGGTTGCCGTCCTGCTGCGGGAACAGCTTCAGAAAGCGCCCGTCGGCCATCAGCAACTCGCTCTGGAATGGGCTGTCCGTGAGCGTGCCGACGAGCCGCAACTTCACGTCGTTCCCGGCGTCGTCGGGGAGCGTGATCGTTCCGCCGACCATGACGTGCAGCATCCACACGGCCGTGTTGTTCTCGGCGAACACCGGCACCGCACCGTCGGGATACGTGCGGTTCAGCAGCAGCCAGGGGTTGTCGCGCTCTTCGGGCGTCTCGGCTTCCGTCTGGTAGAAGTGGAACCCACCGCGGGTCACCATCGCTTCCGGGACGCCGATCACGCGTGGCCGCGTCGCCTGGTAGAGGTTCATGCAACTGGCGTCGTCGCCGCCCTTGAGCCGCAGCGAGAACACCTCCGCCCCCGGCACCGCGACCGGCTCGTAAACGGGAACGTCCACCTCGGCGACGAGGTTGAACCCGCCGCTGCCGCCGGAGCGCTCGGCGAACTCACGACCCGGATCGCGGCGGAAGCTCTCGACGGCCACGAGCAGGAAGGACGCCGCCGCCAGCAACGCCGCGGTGAGGAGCGACCGGCCCGGGTTGCGGGCGGCGTTGCGGCTCCCGAGCCGCGTCAGGGCCGGCAGCCCGCGGCCGTTCACCTCGGCGTGACGGGTGCGCTTCATCCACAGCCACACGCCGGCGAGCGCCGCGGTGAGGAGGAGCGCGCCGCCGCCGAAGAACGTCATCGCCCGGTAGTCGGGGTTGCCGACCCACGCACCCGCCGCGATCAGCCCGATCCCGACGGGCACGCCGAGCAGCAGCCAGCGGGCCAGGCGCGGCGGCTTCGGCGGACCGGTGGCGACCGCGGTTTCGCCGCGGAGGAGCGCCGGCGGCGCGACGCGGACCAGCCCGCGGACGCTCAACCACAGGGCGCCCACGGCCATCACCACCGTCAGGCCGAAGCCCACGCCGAAGCTCAGCGGCTCGGCGTGCGGTTCGAGGAAGGTGCCGACCTCCGGGTCGGGCCACAGCTTCAACAAGATCGTGAGGAGGAGCCGGTTGTACGCCACGGCCGCGAGCAGCCCGACGGCGGCGCCGGCGACCGCCAGCAACAGCCCTTCCGCGAGCACCATCCTGCGGACGTGCCGGACGGCGAACCCGGCCGCAAGCAGCAAACCGATCTCCTTCGCCCGCCGGTCGAGCGACAGGCGGAACAGCAGGCCGACTAGCATCAGCGCCGCGGCGATCAGAAAGAAACTGAAGCCGATGAACAGGCCGCCGAAGTCGGTGCCGCCGCGGCTCGCGGTCAGCAGTCGGTCGCGCACCGGCTGGAAGGCCAGGCCGGACGCCGCGGGGTCGAGGTGCGGCAGCAGTGCGGCCCCGAGCCGGTCCTTCAGTTGTTCCGCACTCTCGCCGTCGGCGGGGGCGACGCGCACCGACGTGACGGTACCGAAGCGGCCGGCGAAGAGGCGTTCCGCGGTGGCGAGGTTGAGGTAGACCATCGGCGTGGCGCGGTACGTGTTCCAGAACCGCGCCCGCGGCCCGTTGTCCGGCACCCGCTCCTTGATGCGCTCCTTCGGCAGCATCGGCGGCCGGTCCCACTCGAACAGGTTGGCACGCTCGTCGGTCACCCCGCGCACGGCCGGCGTCAGGTCGCGGTCGTTCGCCGCCCCGGCCAAGGGAATGAAGCCGCGAAACGTCAGCTCGGAGGTCAGTTTCTTCCCCTCGCCCTCGATGTCCGGGTGAAAGTAGGTCAGCGTGATGGGCGTACCCGGGGCGAGGCCGCGGAACGGGTTCTCCGGCCACTCGGGCAGCACGACCTCGTTGTCCTTCAGCTCCGCGACGCCCTTCGGCAGGAACGGCCCGAGCGGCGCCGCGGCGGCGGGGTTCAGCCCGGCGATCACCGGGTACGGCAGCTCCTTGCCGCCGCCGGCGAGCGTGTCCGCGACGTATACCACCGTCGGCTCGACCCGCACCTTTAGGTCGGCCGCGGCCTTGCGGACCGCGTCCACCTGCGCCGCCGGCAGCACCAACTGGTCCGATTCCACGCTGAGGTAGCGTTCCTTCCGCGTCTCCCGCAGGCGGAC
>DASPHQ010001013.1:0-2267 GCA_035629595.1 Urbifossiella sp.
TCACCAAGGACATGGGTGCGGGGAAGGGTTTCGGCGACCTGTTCAGCGGCCTCGACACCGGCGGCGACTGGAACCTCGCCGGGGGCGCCGACTGGTCGTTCCCGAAGCTGAACTGGAACTTCAACTGGGGGAACAACCGCCCGCCGGACGTCGGCCCGTCCGGACCGCCGCGCGACAGCTGGTTCTCGAAGTGGCGGCGGACACCGTCGTCGTCGTCGAGTTCGTCGTCCGGGTCGTCGTGGTTCAGCGGGTGGAAGGCGCCGCGGTGGAATCTCGGCATGCCGTCGCTGGACGGGACGTGGTGGCCGCTCCTTTTCGTGATCGCGGCACTCGTGGGCGGCGTCTTTCTGTGGCGGTGGCTGGCCGGACGCGGCTTCGACCCGACGCGGATCGACCCGTACGCGCTCGGCCCGTGGCCGGTGGACCCCCACCACCTGCGAACGCGGCAGGACGTGGTGGTAGCCTTCGAGCACCTGAGCGTGCTGTTGTGCGGCGAGGTGGCGAAAACCTGGACGCACACGACCATCGCGTCGGCGCTGTCGGAGGTGGCGATGGCGGAACCCGAGCGGGCGATGATGCTGGCGCGGCTGTACGAACTAGCGCGCTACACGCCGGTCGATGAGCCTCTGACGACCGCGGAGCTGGCCGAGGCGCGCCGCCTGGTGTGCCGTCTGGCCGGTTTCAGCGACGACTGAACTCGCAACGACCGGTGGCCGAAGGGTTTAACGATTTCTCTCAAGCCCCCGCTGGCGGGAACGAACTTTCTTCCAGACCACTCAATGCTTCTGGGACGGGGTAACCCCTTTCCGTGGAACCAATGATCCCCGACCGAGGGACGACGACTCGAATGTCCCTCCGCCGGCTAATCCTGACGCTGTTCGCGGCGCTGCTCCCGGCGCCGGCGTGGGGTCAGCCGTTCGGGGAGCGGCAGCCACAGCCCGAGAAGCGGATCAGCCGTGAGGGGTCGCAGGTGTTCCGCTGGCTGCTCGACCAGGCCAAGTTGAAGCCGCTGACCGACAGCCAGCAGTTCAGCGTCGTCCGCAGCGGCGACTTCTCGGACACCGTGGTGATCGTGCTGGGGCCGTGGCAGAGGCAATTTGCGCGGCCGGGGAACCTGCCGGTCGCGCAGTGGATGACGAGGGCCGCCGAGGGCGGCGGGGCGGTACTGGTAGCGCACGATGAGTTCGTCTCCGTCTCCCTCGGCAACGGGGTCGCGCCCGTCCAGTTCAGCGGTACACGGGTCGTGACAAAAGAGCCGGAGTTCGGCGGCGAGTGGCTGGTGTTGAACCAGAACGAAATGACTCAATTCGCGGTGCCGCGTCCCGCGCCGCCGGATGCGGGGCCGGAGTGGGACGTGCTCGGTGGCGAGCGCCCGCTGCGGCGCGTGGTCAACGAACTCCCCGGCACCCTGGCGAACCTGAAGGGCGGCATCCTCACCCCGCTCGCCGGGTTCCCGCCGAACGCGCAGTTCCAGCGGACCGGCGTCCGCCTCGCCCGAAACGAAAACGTGTTCATCGCCGGCGCCGCACTCCCCCACCCCACGACCTTGCGGCCGTTCCGCTTCCTGGCCGTCGCCGACCAGGCCGTGTTTCGGAACGGCGATATGGTCGCCCGGGACGAGAACGGCCCGACCGACAACATGGAGTTCGCCGACCGGGCGGTGACGTTCCTGACCCAGGAGAATGGCGTCCAGCAGCGGACGAAGTGCCTGCTCGTCGTCGACGGCGACGTGAAAAGCAACTACGACGAGCTGACCCAGCTGCTCCGCCCGCCGCTGCCGCCGCTGCCGAAGATCGACTGGGAGAAGGTGCAGCCGAAGCTCGTGGACCTCGGCAACCACCTCCTCGACAAGGTTCAGGAGAACGACATCCCGAACCAGATGCTGGTGCAGAAGAACCCGGACGCGCCGGGGAGTTGGTACCGCACCCTCCTCGGCGTCCTGCTGACGATGGCCGCAATCTGGGCGGCGTGGAACCTGAGGCGTAGATTGGGGGGGGCGCGGGAGCCGACCGACCTGGCCGGCGCTCCGCCGGGCGGGCGACCGCCACCGCCGCCGGACGGGGCCGCCGGGGTGTTCGGCCGCCGGGGCAAGGAACTCACGACCCGCGACAACCTGTTGGAGCCGGCCCGCGCCGCCTGCCGCGACTTCTTCGACACCGTCGGTCGCCCGCCCGACCCCGGCCCGCGGCTGCCGAAGGTCGTCATCTCGGACGTGGTGAAGAAGCCGGACACGCTCCGGCAGGCGCTGCGCGAAATATGGGCGGTCG
>DASPHQ010001014.1:0-8705 GCA_035629595.1 Urbifossiella sp.
AGCTGCCCGCCGCGCCCGCCGACACCGGCGCGGTCGGCCCCCCGGACGCGGCACCCCCCCCGGCCTTCCCTGCCGCCCCGGAGCCGGTCCGCTTCGACCCCCTGGCGGGGGTGCTGAGCTACCTCATCCCCGGCCTCGGGCAGGTGTACCAGGGGCGCATCGGCAAGGGGCTGCTGTTCTTCGGCGGGCTGTACGTCCTGTTCTTCTACGGCATGGCGATGGGGCAGTGGCGGAACGTCTGGCTCCCGGACGTGTCCGCCGAGCCGCCGCTGCAACTCGTCGGGATGCAGTTCCGCGGCGCGGCCAGCGCCGTGTGGTACCGGCCGCAGTTCGCCGCGCAGTTCTGGATCGGCACCGCCGCGTGGCCGGCCGTCGTGCAGTACGCCGCGTTCGACCCCGAGAAGCCGGCCGGCCCGCTGTTCGGCACCTTCCAGCGGGCGCCGGACGAGAAGGAACTGAACGACCTCCAGCGGAACGGCAACAAGCGCTGGGACCTCGGCTGGGTGTACACCGTGATCGCCGGCGTGCTGAACCTGCTGGTCATTTATGACGCGCTCGCCGGCCCGATGTTCCGCGACCCGCCGCCGGGCGACGAGGGGGCGAAGTCGTGAGCATTTATTGGGACCTGCCGGTGCTGCTGGTGGTCGTCAGCCTGGTCTACGCCGCGACCCGGCACGACCGCTGGGACCGCATCGTCCGCGAGGCGCTCGGCTGGGGCACCCGCATCGCCGTGTTCCTCACCGCCATCGGGCTCGGGCTCTACCTCCTGAGCACGTACCTGTAACCCGGTCCGCCCGGGGTCTTGAGCCCGGAGGGCGTCGGCGTGTAGCCCGGGGTGGAACCCCGGGCGGCCTGCCGCGGAGTCCGTGGGGTGTCGCGGTTGGAACTCCGCCCAACGCCGCCCGGGGTTCCACCCCGGGCTACACGCCGACGCCCTCCGGGCTCAAGACCCACGAGCGAACTGCCACCCTGCCCCACTTCCTGCGCCCGGCCGGCGCTGTATGGTGAACCGCGGACGACGCCCCCCGCGGACCCCCCCATGACCGAAACCGACTGGCTGTCCGGGACCGACGGCGACGACATGCTGATGTTCGTCGCCGACCGGCTCACCGCCCGGCAGTGGGCGTTCCTCGCCGCCGCCCACGTCCGCCGCCTCTGGGACACCCTCCCCGAGGGCCCGTTCCGCGCCGCCGTCGAGGCCGTGGAAGCCGACGACGCCGGCCTGACCGCCGACGCCCGCGCCGAGCTGGCGCGGCAGATCACCGCCGCCGCGCCGGCCGCCGCCGAGGCCGCCGCCGCCGCCCAGCACGAGATCGTGCTCACCGCCGACCCCGACGCGGCCGACGTGTCCGGCCCGGTGCTGGAGCGGCCGACGCAGATCGCCCCGGCGTTCGCCCTGTTCGCCGCCGCCAGCCGCCACGCCCGCAACGCCGTCGGCTGGGCCGCCGACGCCGTCACCGACGCCGCCGAGGCCGTCCGCCGGCTGCTGGAGGAGCCGAGCGAGCACGCCTTCTCGCGCGTCCGCCGGGCGGTCGACCACGCCGCCGAGACGCGGACCAACGCCGCCCGCGCCGCCAACCTCGCCCGCCGGTTCAAGCAGGAGGGCGACGAACTCGCCGACAGCGCCGCGGGGTCGAAGAACAAGCGGCTCGAAGCGGCGAAGGCCGAGGAGATGGTGCGCAAGGGGGAGGAGGCGGCCGGGCTGTCGCAGAACAACGAGGGGCTGGGCGACGACCGGCTGCGCCTCGCGGCCGAGAAAATGCTGGCGCGGACGCTGCGAGAGGTGGTCGGGAACCCGTTCAAGCCGCCGCGGTTCGAGCCGAGCTGGCGGACCGAGGCCGCCGCGGGGCTGGCGCGCAGCATCTTCGCCGACCGCGCCTTCGACCGCCTCCCGGTGCTGGCCGACGCCCTCCTCGACGCCGACTGCGACGAGGAGCCGTTGCTGCGGCACCTGCGCGGGACGGAGAAGGGGGTGAAGGAGCCGCCGCAGCACGTCCGCGGGTGCTGGGCGGTGGAGCTGGTGCTCGGGCGGTGGGCACCGCTGCCGCCGCCCGACCCGAACGCCCCGAAGCGGAAGTCGGCCGACGACGAGTTCTGGGACTCGATCGACGACGCGGACGACGACCTGGCGTGAGCCGGGCGCGCCGTTCGCCGGCGCCGTGGTATGATGTACCACGTTCCCCCCGGCCCCTCCTCAGCGCCCAGACCATGAGGCTCGACGAACTCGGCCGCACCCTCCGGGAGACGGACCCGGCCGCCGTCCTCGTGGACCCGGCCGTGCTCGCCCGCGTCGTCCAGTCCGAGACCGGCATCGGCTGGGCCTTCTGGGCCGTCCCCCACGACCACTGCTGGGTCGTCGACCGGCACGCCCTCTTCAAGTACGTCGAGCGCGACGAGCTCCTCCTACCGCCCGACTACGCCCTCCCCGACGAGGTGCTCCTCCTCGCCCGGCCCACCAACGCCGAACTCGACGCCCCCACCGGCGAACTGCTCGGCCGGTTCTGGCGGCTCCTGTTCCACACCGCCGTCCACCGCGAGCTCAACCGCAGCCTCGCCGGCGTGGGACCGGCCGCCCTCCGCGAGCGCGTCGAGCGCGTCGGCCCGGCGGCGTTCGAGGAGGCGCGCAACGTCCTCGTGCAGGACAACCTCCTCGCCCCGAAGGCCGACGACAAGGCCGCCTACGCCGAGTTCGCCGCCGCGTTCCTCGAAACCCGCCTGTTCAACCCGGCGCACGTGGCGGTGTACTTCCCGAGCCTGCCGCCGGCCGCCGCCGTCGAAACCGTGCTCGCCCTCGACGTCGACGCCCCCCGGCTGTTCGCGTCGACGCGCCCGGCCGGCGCCTCCGACCCGGCCCCGAAGTCCGACGACCAGGCCGACGAGTCGTACGACTTCTACTACCGCCTCCGCCGCCAGGCCACCCGCGCCAGCGCCCTCGGCGACACCGTGGCCGCGGCCATCGCCCACACCCGCGCCGCCCGCGTCGCCCCCGGCAACCTCACCGCCGTGGCGCAGGGCTCCGCCCAGAACGACATCTTCGCGCTGGTCCGCCGGATGCAGCTGGCGCTGGGCGTGTCCGACGAGGAGGCCGAGGGCTGGAAGGCCGTACTTCCGCGGCTGCTGGACAAGGCCGACCAGGGGAACCGCACCGTCGAGGCGGCGCTGCTCCACGACCTGCAGCGCGCCTGCCGCGAGCACGAGCTGCCGATCTACGCGCTCGACGCGATCGAGTACGCCCTCTCCGCTGGCCGCCGGCCGCTCCGCCGCGAGTTGAAGGGGCAGCCGTACGTGCGGGTGCCGGCGCACCTCCGCACGGCCGCGCGCCGCCTCGCCGCCGCCCGCCTCACCGACGCCGACCGGCAGGCGCTCGGGTCGCTCATCCAGGGCGAACTCGCCCGCGCCGAGACGCAACTGCGGGAGCAGTTCCGCCCCATCCTCGCCACCGCGCTGAACGACGCTGGGTTGAAGCCGAGCACGGTGCCCGAACAGGCGGCGCTCGCCAAAACGGTCGAGGAGCTGCTCGACCGCATTTCCGCCGCCGGGTTCCTCGGGTTCGCCGACGTGCGCGACGCCATCGCCCGCGGGCAGATGAAGCTGCCGGACATCGGCAGCGCCAACGAGTACGTCCGCGGCGACCCGCTGCTGCGCCTCGACAGCCGGCTGGCGCACGAGCTCGACGGCGTCTACCGCCGCGCCGAGGTCTACACCCGCGGGCTGGAGAAACTCACCGCCTTCGGGTTCGGCACCGAGACCGGCCGGTGGCTGACGCGGAACGTGTTCCTGCCGTTCGGCGCCGCCTTCCTCGTGGCACAGTTCGTCTGGCTGTTGGTGTTCGAGTACGGCCCGTACCACAGCACCCCCGACGGCGAGCAGGCCGGCAACTTCCTCGGCGGCTGGAACACGCAGCCGTGGTTCCACCTCGCCTGGTTCGGGCTCGGCGTCCTCTTCCTGCTGGTGGTGCGCTCGGCGGAGCTGCGGCGGGTGCTGCACGCCCTCGGCCGGAAGGCGTACCGGGCGGCGCGGTTCGTGTTCTGGGAGGTGCCGCTCCGCGTCTGGGCGAGCCCGCTCGTGCAGCGGGTCATCGCCAGCGGGCCGGTGCAGTTCTTGTGGAACTTCGGCATCAAGCCGGCTGTGCTGACGGCCGTGTTGTGTGCCGCGTTCTACCCGTACCTGTGGGACGCCGGCGGGGCGCCACAGGCGCTCACGTTCCTGCTCTCCGTGCTCGTCGTGAACACCCGCCGCATCGGCGAGGTCATGGAGGCGCTGCTGCTCGAGGCCGCGCGCCGCGTCATCGACGCCTGCCGCTCGTTCCCCGCGATCCTCCGCTGGATCAACGACATCTTCCGCGACCTGGTGGACGTGCTGGAGTGGGTGCTGTCGCGGGTCGAGGACTGGCTGCGGCTGCGCGGCCAGGGGAACCGCGCCGCCGTGGCGGTGCGCGCGACCGCCGGCGTGCTGTGGATGCCGGTCGAGTTCCTGATCCGCTTCTACACGGTGGTGCTGATCGAGCCGATGCTCAACCCGCTGAAGCTGCCGCTGTCGATCCTGTTCGCCAAGTTCGTCTACCCGCTGCTGGCGATCCTCGGGCTGTTCACCCTGTCGCCGATCGGCTCGCCGCTGGTGGACAAGCTGACGCCGGTGCTGCCGTACCCGGTGGCGTGGCTGCTGGTGGTCGGCACGTTCTACCTGCTCCCGGACGCGGTCACGTTCTTGTTCTGGGAGATGCGCGAGAACTGGCGGCTGTACCGGGCCAACCGGCCGACCGGGCTGCGGCCCGTCCCCGTGGGGCCGCACGGCGAGACGGTGAAGGGGCTGCTCCACATCGGCTTCCACTCGGGGACGGTGCCGCGGCTGTACGCCCGGCTGCGGGCGGCCGAGCGCGAGGCGGCGCGGACGGACGTGTGGCAGGAGGTGCGGCAGCACCGGGCGGCGCTGCGCGAGGTGGAAGAAGCCGTGCGGCGGTTCGCGTCGCGCGACTTCCTGGCGGTGCTGAACAACCCGCTGTCGGGCTGGACCGGGCCGGTGCTGGCGGTCGGCGAGGTGAATCTGGGCACGAACCGCATCCGGCTGGAGGTGGTCCCGCAGGACGGCACGCCGGCGTGGCTGGAGTGGGAGGACCGGAGCGGCTGGCTGGTCGCGGGGTGGGCGAACCCGGGCTTCCTGTCGACGCTGCCGGACGACCAGGCGGGGGCGCTGGCAAACGCGCTGGGCTACCTGTTCAAGCGCGCCGACGTGGACGTGGTGCGCGAGGAGGTGCGGGCGGCGCTGCCGGCGGACGCGGCCCACTTCGACGTGGGGCCGGCGGGGCTGCTGGTGTGGTACGGGGTGCGGGACGGGGAGCCGATGATTTATGACCTGGGCGACCCCGGGGTGCGGCTGCGGCCGCTGACGGCGCGGCGCCGCGCGGCCGGCGGGCCGTTCCTGGAGGCGGACCGGGTGGTGTTCGGGCGGCGGCCGCTGACGTGGTCGCAGTGGACCGGCGTGTGGCCGGCGACGCCGGGGGCGGCGCCGACCGAGCGGGATCTGGCGCTGCTGCCGCCGCGGTCGAAGCCGCCGGGCGGCACGAGACCCGCCAACGAGTGACGCCCGCCAGGGGTACATCCCCGGGCGGGCGTCGGTGTTTGTTCGGATCGCGCCTACGACTCAGTAGCGGCCGCCGCCGCCGCCGCCGTAGCCGCCGCCACCACCGCCGTAGCCGCCGCCGCCACCGCTGCGGCCGCCGCCGCCGCCGCCGTAGCCGCCGCGACCGCCGCCGCCGCCGCCGCCGCCGCGGTCCTCACGGGGCTTGGCCTCGTTCACCGTCAGGGTGCGGCCCTGGAAGTCCGCCCCGTTGGTCCCGGCGATCGCCTCTTCGGCGCCGCTGGACATCTCCACGAACCCGAACCCCCGGCTCCGCCCCGTCTCGCGGTCGGTCACCACCGACGCGCTCGCCACCTCACCGAACTGGCCGAACAGCTGGGTGAGGTCTTCGTTGGTCGTTCCGAACGACAGGTTGCCGACGTACAGCTTCTTCACGAGTCACCTTCTGCGACCGGCTTCCCGGCCGCGGCTACGGATACGGCCCCCGCGCCGACGGTCGGCCGGGGGCGGCGAGCGAACCGGGCGCGGGGAACGGCCCCACTCGCCGGGCGGCAACATCGGTCGGTCGATCCTGGGGGGCGGCTTCGGGAGGGGACCACGGAGCACCGACACCAAGACGGGCACGAAGGACGCTGCGGGTTCGTCGTCGGGCGGGCCGGACGTCGGCCCGCCGTACCGACACAATACCCGTTAGAATCGGGAATGCGAGACGAATTTGAAAATTCCGGGCGGCGGGGCGCCGGGGCGCCGGCGGCCGCCTACCCGCGGATGCGGAACGTGATCCGGCCCTTGGTCAGGTCGTACGGCGAGATTTCGACCTTGACGCGGTCGCCGGGGATGATGCGGATGTAGTGCTTCCGCATCTTGCCGCCGATGTGCGCGGTGATCTCGCCGCCGATGTCCAGCTCCACCCGAAAGGTCGTGTTCGGCAGGGCCTGCTTGACCCGACCCTCGACCTCGATCGCCTCCTCCTTGACCTTCTGCGACATAGAGCCTCCGAACGGGGAATGGTGACCCGGCGCGCGCGGCGTCAGGGGTTCAAGCATTCTAACCCGCCCGACCGGGAAATGCGACCGGAAATGCCGCGGGGGACGGCCCCCGGCTTTCGGCCTATACCGACCCGCATGACCCTGACCGAGTTGCAGCAGCGCATCCGCGACCTGTACGGCGCGAAGGACGGCGCCCGCGGCGCCGAGGGCACCTTCATGTGGTTCATGGAGGAGGTTGGCGAGCTGGCCGCGGCCCTGCGCGGCGGTTCGCACCTGGAACGGGTGCTCGAATTCGCCGACGTTCTGGCGTGGCTGGCGACCCTGGCGAACATCGCCGGCGTAGACCTGACAGAGGCGATGGCCGCGAAGTACGGCGGCGGCTGCCCCGGCTGCGGCCGCACCCCCTGCGCCTGCGGCACCGCCGAGAAGCCGTGAGCGAAGGGGCTGAAAGCCCACCCGTTGCCACGGGTGGGCGTTACCCCCGCGTGGTGCGTCCCCTTCCACCGTGGATCACGTTCCCATGCCGGCGGCCCTCCGCTTCCTCCTCGCCGCCGCCGCCCTCGCCGCCGCGGCCGGACCCGCCGCCGCCGACGCGCCGAAGGTCGTCGTCACCGCCGCGCGCGTCGGCCTCCCCGCGGCCGCGGCCGACGCCCCGCCCGTCGCCAAGTTCGCCACCTGGGCGCCGGTCTACGTCGAACTACAAATCCTCGAAGCGGTCACCGAGCCCGCGGAACTCGTCGTCGAATCGCCGGACGCCGACGGCGTGACGACGACGCTGGCGGTGCCGCTCGACCTGAGCGCCGCGGCGCCGGGCGCGACGGTCGCCCCGCGGGAGCGCCTGCCGTACGTCCGCCCCGCCGCGGGGGCCGCGGACACGACCGTATTCGTGCGGCTGAACGGCGTGCCGATCTCGGCCCCGTTCCGCGTCACCGGCCTGCGGCCGCGCGACCCGCTCACCTACGTGGTGCTCGGACTCGGCAGCCGCCTCCCCGGCTTCGACCTGCCGAGAACGACCGGCGCCGACGACCCGAGCGCCGCCCTCCTCCGCGGCGGCCGCGTCGAGTTGACCGCGATCACGCAGCTGGACCAGCTCCCCGACCACTGGGTCGGCTACGACGCCGCCGACCTCGTGGTGATGACGACCGCGACCGGCGACCTGTTCGAGCAGCTGTTCGCCCCCCCCGGCGAGCGGAAGCGCGCCGCCCTGCTGGAGTGGGTCCATCGCGGCGGGCGCCTCGTGGTCTGTGCCGGCGAGAAGGCGCGCTTGCTCGGTTCCGCCCGCGAGGTGCTTCCCGCCGTGGCGAAGGCCGCGGAGCCGGTGCGGAACACGAACCGCCTGTCGCTGTACTGGACGGCCCGCGAGTCGAGCCAGACGAGCACGATGGCCGGGAACCTGAACGCCCGCGGCGCCGGCTTCCCGGTGGCGAACCTCGAACTCAGCCGCCCCGGCCGCGTCCTCATCCCGCCGCCGGCGCGGCAGGCCGACGACAAGGACGTGATCGCGGCCCAGAGCGGCTTCGGCCTCGGCCGCGTCACGGTCATCGGCTTCGACCTCGACCGCGCCCCGTTCACCGAGTTCCCGTCGCGGGCCGAGTTCTGGGACTGGGTGCTGCGCGAGGGCGGCGCGAGCCGGGCGTCGGTCGGCTCCGAGGGGAAGCCGCGCCCGATCGCCAGCGGCCCGACCGACGACGAGGACGAGCTGGCCGTGGCGCTGCGGACGCACGTGGACACGTTCGACGGCGTGCCGGTGGTGTCGTTCGGGTGGGTGGCGGTGCTGATCGCGTTCTACCTGCTGCTGGTCGGCCCGGCCGAGTACTACGTCCTCCGCCGCGTCCTCGGCCGGGCCGAGCTGACGTGGCTGACGTTCCCGATCATCGTGCTGACGGTGTGCGTGCTGGCGTACCTGAGCGCCGACGCCATCAAGGGGCGCGACCTGCGGGTGAACGCCGTCGAGGTGATCGACGTGGTGCCCGCGTCCGGCCGCGTCTACGGCACCTGCTGGTACGGCGTGTTCAGCCCGCGCATCGACACCTATGCGGTCGCCGTGTCGCCCGCCGAGAAGTGGACCGCGGCCGGGGCCGACGGCGACCCCGTGCTCGGCTGGGTGGGGAGCCCGCGCGGCGGCCGGGCGAGCCTGCT
>DASPHQ010001015.1:0-3372 GCA_035629595.1 Urbifossiella sp.
CTGATTGGGACTAAGTCGTAACAAGGTAACCGTAGGGGAACCTGCGGTTGGATCACCTCCTTTCTAAGGATGACACACACGCTGCCCGGGTAACCCCCGAGAGCAGCCATGCCCCCGGCCCACACCACACCACCACACACCCGTCAACGACCACCGACACCCCGTCCACGCAAGTGGGCGGGGTGTCGGCGTTTTCATACCCTGTCCCGATGGACGACGCCGTTCTCGCACTCCTCCGCTGTCCGCTCGACCCGCGGCGTCAGGCGACACTCAGTCGCGACCAGCAGGTGCTGGTCTGCACCGGTTGCCACGTTCAGTTCCCGATCAAGAACGGCCTTCCCATCCTCATCCCGGACGAGGGAGAGTTGCCCGACGGCGTCCGTTCGGCCGACCGGCTGCCGTGTCGGCGTCGCTCCGCGAGTTGATCTGGCATTATCCGTCACTGTTGCTATCACCCCGCGACCATCCCCGTACACCACGCGAGTTGCCGTGAGGTGGTCGGTCGTTCGTCGCCGGCTTCTGCACGTCGTCCTCGCCCTCTCGGCGACGGCCGTTACAGGTTCCGTCGCATCCGCGGCCGAGCCCGAACTGCCAGCTCACTTGCCACGCTACGAACTGGCCGTCCGGCTCGACACGACCGCCCACACGGCTGAGATCCGCCAGCGGGTGACGTGGACGAACACGACCCGCCGGCCGGTCGCCGACCTCGCGTTCAACTTCTACCCGCACTACATCATCCCGCCGGACGACGAACGCCTCTTCGCCAACACGCTGGAGATGCTGCGGGTCACGCCGTCGCACGGGCTCGACCGCAAGGGGCACCCCGGCCGCATTTCCGACGCCGTGCTCGTCGCCCACTCCGGTCGTCGGCTCGCCGCCCCGGTCGCGCTCCGCTTCGAGTATGACGCGGCGAACCGGACCACACTCCGCTTCCCGCTCCCCGACCCCGTCGGCCCCGGCGAGACGGTCACGGTGGAACTCGGTATCGTGCTCCAGTTGCCGAACAAGCAGGGCCGCTGGGGTCACTGGCAGGGGGTGACGTACCTCACGAACGCCCTGCCGCTCCTCGCCTTCTGCGACGACACGGGGTGGCGGCCGATGCCGTTCATCGCGTGGCACCAGCCGTGGTTCAACGAGGCCGGCGTCTTCACCGCCCGCATCACCCTGCCGGCCGACGAAACGCTGGTCTGCCCGGCCGTGGTGAAGGCCGAGCGCGTCGCCGACGGGTGGAAGACGGTCGAGTTCGAGCCGTTCGTCGGGCGCGACTTCTCATTCCTCGCCAGCAAGCGCTACCGCGAGTTCCGCGCCACGACGCAACTGCCGGACGGCCGCACGCTGCCGCTGCGCTGCTTCGCGTTCGCCGAGCACGAGTGGTACGCGAACGAGATGTTGAAGATCGTCGGCGAGGCGATTCCGGCCTTTTCCGACCAGCTCGGCCCGTTCCCGCACGCGCAGTTCACGGTGGCCGAGTCGTACTTCGGGTGGAACGGCAACGAGTGCGCCGGCCTCGTCTTGATCGACGAGCGCGTCTTCGGCATGCCGAAGCTGATGCGCGGGTACGTCGAATACCTGGTGGCGCACGAGGTCTGCCACCAGTGGTGGTACAACCTGATCGGCACGAACGGCTACGCCGAGCCGTTCATGGACGAGGGGGCGGCGGTCCACTTCACCCACCGCTACATGGACCGGAAGCGGGGGAAGAACAACGCGTTCGCCGACTGGCCGGCGGGGTTCGAGTGGATGCCGAACATCCGCCGCGACAACTACCGGTTCGCGGGGATGCACGCGGCGGTCCGCAACGGGCACATGCAGCCGGCCGCGCAGCCGTTGGCGGAGTACGGCCACCTCAGCCGGCTGTTCACCGGGGCGTACGACCGCGGGTCGAAGGCGTTCGGCATGATCGAGGACCGGCTCGGCGAGGCCGCGTTCCTCGACTTCACCCGCGGGCTGGTGGCGAAGTACCGGTGGCGGGTGCTCCAGGCGGCCGACCTGCGCGCCGAGCTGGAGGCGTACACCGGCCGCGACTGGGGCGAGTTCTTCGACCGCTGGGTGTACGGCCGCGGGCTCACGGACTGGGCGGTCGAGTCGGTGACCGCCGGGGCGCCGCCGGGGCCGCGGGCCGGGGCGGAGGCCGAGGTGTCGGTCGTGGTGCGGCAGTCGCGCGAGTTCACCGAGCCGACGGTGGTCGGGTTCACGCTCCCCGGCGGGCGGGTGGTGCGCGTGCCGCTCCCGGCGGGTGAAAGCCCCGTGTCACTGACCGACCCGCCGGCGACGGTGGCCCCGCTCGGCGACGGGCGGTGGCGGCTCACGGCGCGGCTGCCGGCCGAGCCCACGCAGATCGAGGTGGACCCGGACCGCGTCCTCCTCGACGCCGAACCCGGGAACAACCGCTGGAAGCAGGAGTTCACCGTCCGCGTGACGCCGGTCTACTCGCTGCTCGACGAAACGGACCTGACGAGCGACTACGACCGCTGGAACTTCATCGCCGGGCCGTGGGTGTGGGGCGTGTCGTACCCGGACCCGTGGTACACGCGGTCCACGATGGTCGGGCTGCGCGTCGGGGCGAACCGGCCGAACGTGGCCCGAGGCGGCGTCTACGGCGCCTTCCGCACCGACTACCGCGACCTCGTCGCCGGGGCGGACCTGACGGTCCCGCTGGAGATGGCCGAGATCGGCCTGAACTACGAGCGGCGCATCGGCGGGCCGTACGGCGACACGGACGGCGGCGGCGGGCCGCAGCGGGCGTCGGCGTACTACCGGTGGGTGCTTCGCCAGAGTTCGAGTCTCTACCTGCCGCCGGTGCTGTACCACGAGGCGTACACCGTCTACAGCGACAACTTCCTGCCGATCGCCCGGCAATCGGCCGACGGGGCGGTGCGGCCGGACCAGCTGTGGAACGTCGGCTGGCACCTACGCGGGAACCTGTACACGCCGTACTGGGATCCGGAGATGGGCGGCTGGGTGGACGTGATGGTGGCCGGCGGGCAGGCCCGCGTGCCGGAGTGGGTCGGCACGGCGCAGGGCCGCCTGGAACTGGCCGGCATCTACTCGCTGCCCGAGGGCATGGGCCGCGTGCGGTTCGCGGGGCGCGCGGTCGGCCAGATGGCGTTCCCGGACCGCGGTCAGTTCTTCGCCCTCGGCGGCGGCACGCTGTTCCGCGGCTACGACCTGGCCGAGCGGCAGGGGAGTGCCCTCTGGGTCGCCAACGCCGAGCTGCGCGTTCCGATCGTCCGGCACGCGGAGTGGGACACGCTCGACCACCTCGTCGGCGTCCGCAGCCTGACGGCGGTGGCGTTCTACGACGTGGGTGAGGTGTACGTCCGCGGGCGCGGTGTCGGCGGCGGCGTGGCCCACGCGCTCGGCGCGGGCCTC
>DASPHQ010001016.1:0-2171 GCA_035629595.1 Urbifossiella sp.
GCCCGGGACGGTGAACGACATCAACGACCACGTCATGGGCACGAAGGGGCAGGCCCACCTGATGCGGCACACGATCCTGACCGGCAACGACACCTGGACCTACGACGGGCCGAACAAGCTGATGTACCAGGTCGAGCACGACGAGCTGTTCGCCAGCATCCGGGCCGGCCGGCCGATCAACGACGGCGAGGCGGCGGCGAACAGCACGCTGATGGCGATCCTGGCCCGCGAGGCGGCGTACAGCGGCAAGCGCATCACCTGGGCGCAGATGATGGCGTCGAAGCAGAACTTGGTGCCGGCGAACCCGCAGTGGGGGCCGCACGCGGTCGGTGGCGTGCCGCAGCCGGGGCAGTACCAGTTCGTGTGAGCCACGCGCGCAATCTACAACCCGTCGAGCCGACCGCCGTGAGGCAGCGGGTGATGGAAGCGTCACACGCCGCCTCACGGCGGTCGGCTCGCCGGGTTGTATCACTTCTCCCGATTTTTCGCTGGCGTCGCCCCGCCGCGTGTGGTCTCCTGACACCTCAGACGGCCGACTCGCCCGCCGTCACGCCCATCCCCCTCGGCTCCCCAGGACGGGGCGCCCCCACGTCGTCCCCCGCGCAGCCGGGCCGCCGGAGGCCGCCCGACACTCGCCGCCGGAGGTCAAGTCATGACCCGACCGATCGGTCGTCGGGAGTTTCTGCGGGTGTGTGCCGCCGTCTCCGCGGCCCTCGCCCCCGCCGTCGTGGTCGCCCAGGAGCCGAAACGGCCGCGGCTCCGGAAGGCCGTGAAGTACGGCATGATCCAACTCCGCGGGTCGCACAAGGACAAGCTCGACCTCGCCCGCCGCTGCGGCTTCGCTGGCGTCGAGATCGACAGCCCCGGCACCCAGAACCTCGACGACCTCGTCGCCGCCTCGAAGGAAACCGGCGTCGTGATCCACGGCGTCATCGACTCCGTTCACTGGACCGATACCCTCTCCCACGCCGACGCGGCCGTGCGGGCGCGCGGCCTCGCCGCCCTGACCGGGGCGCTCGAGGACGCCCGCAAGGTCGGCGCGACGACGGTGCTGCTGGTGCCCGGGGTGGTGAACCGGGACGTTACCTTCGACCAGTGCTGGGAGCGGTCCGCGGCCGAGGTGCGAAAGGCGCTGCCGTTGGCCGAGAAGCTCGGCGTGAAGATCGCCATCGAGGTGGTGTGGAACAACTTCATCACGACGCCGGAGCAGCTGATCCGCTACGTCGACCAGTTCCGCAACGACCACGTAGCGGCGTACTTCGACTGCTCGAACATGATCAAGTACGGCGTCGCCCCGGCGGAGTGGATCCGGCGGCTCGGCCGGCGGATGGTGAAGTTCGACTTCAAGGGCTACAGCAAGACGAAGGAGTGGGTGCCGATCGGCGACGGCGACGAGGACTGGCCGGAAGTGCTCAAGGCGCTCGGCGAGGTCGGGTACGACGGCTGGGCGACGGCCGAGGTGCAGGGCGGCGGCGAGGACGTGCTCCGCCGCATCTCGGCGCAGATGGACCGCGTGCTGGGGCTGTAACGATTGAAAAAAGAAAGCCCACCCGCCGCGGCGAGTGGGCTTCGCTCGTCGGAAGGCGCCCGGGGATCACCCCGGGCGCCTTTGCTATTCTTACGCCTTCGCCCGCGGCGGCAGCCGCCACGAGCCCGGCACCGGCACCGGGCTCACCGGCACCGCCGACTGGAGCGTCAGCCCCTTCGGCATCGTGTCCTCGTCCGCGTTCAGGGCGTTGTCCCACGTCAGCCAGCGGTTGGCGAACGACGCGTTCCGTCCGAGCACGGCGGTGAACGTCGAGTCGGTGACGGCCTCGAGCTCGTTCAGCGGCCGGCCGGCCCGGATGCTGTTGAGCAGGTCGATGTGCTCCTGCACGTACGGGTTGCGGTCGTCGGCCCCGACCTCGTCGCGGTTGATGGTGTAGGCGTTCACCCGGCTCGTGCCGCGCGACCCGAACACCGTCTCGGACACGTCCGACTCGCTCCCGGCGATGTGCCGGCAGTACGAAAACACCCGCACCCCGTTGGCGTACTCGTACTCCACCGCGAAGTGGTCCCAGATGTTGCCAAACTCCTTCGGGTCGGCGTTGGCGCCGCCCGGCCGGCTCGACCGGCCGCCGATGCCGGTCGCCCGCACCGGGTGGCCCTTCAGCACCCAGTTCGCCACGTCG
>DASPHQ010001017.1:0-2449 GCA_035629595.1 Urbifossiella sp.
ATTCGCGGTCCGAACGGTGCTCACGGCACGGTGATTGCCATCTCCCTTCGTGGTGGATTATCATCGGGCGCCGCGGAGTGGTGTCGGCAGGGTACGGCTCGAACCCGACCCGACCTGCCGTCCAATCCCGCCGGCAATCCCTCGCGAAGTCCCACCCCCTGCGGCACGACCGGCGCATCAACGCGATCGCCATGATCATTCGAGGATGAGATCCATGTGGACCTTGGTTTGGGGCATGACGCTGCTCTTCAACGGGCATGATGGCAAGGAACCGACCGATCGATTGGTCCCGCCGGGCTGGGTGGGCAACCCGTGGGGACCGGCCGCCACGCAGGCGCGGGCCTCGGGCGCCATCCCGCCGATCCCGATGACGCCATCGATGAAACAATGGGATCAGTGGGGCAAGCAGGTCCTCCGGGACGGCGACATCCTCTTTCGCCGCGGCGACTCGCGCATCCTCTTCGGCCGGTTCCCGTTCAGCCGCTTCATCGCCAACGCCAGCGGCAGCCCGTATTCGCACACGGCGATCGCGTCCATCGAAGGGGGCGAGGTCTTCGCCTACGACATCACGAAGGCCGGCGCGCGGCGGCAGCCGTTCGCCGTCTGGGTCCTCGACAACGTCGGAGCGTTCGGCGTCAAGCGGGTCCGGCCCGCGCTGCGATCGCACGCCGACGAGGCGGTCCGCTTCTGCCGGCGGACGTACGAGGAACAGGTCCCCTTCGACTGGGCCCTGGAACTCGGCGACGAGGCCCTCTACTGCGTGGAGATGACCGAGAAGGCCTACCGCTCCAGCGGCCTGACCCTCTCCGATCCCGTCCGCCTGGGCGACATGGAGAACGCCCCGCAGTTCCCGATCTGCATGTTCATGTTCCAGAAGCTCTCGACGCTGACCCTGGAACAGGAGGTCTTCTTCCCGGGCAACGACCGTCACGGCATCTGGTCGTGCTCCAGCCTGGTGACGGTCTATCCGACTCGGCCGGCGTCGGCCTCGGGCGCCCGCCCGGCGCACCGGAGGCGTGAAGTCAGCGGCGAGAAGCCCGGGGCCCGCCCCGGGTCGCGGCCGACCTGACGACCTGAGCTTGACTTTCATGGCGACTTGGGCAAACTGAGCCCTCTTCCCGGCCCACGGATGGGCGGGGATCCCGCCGCGAAGGCTTGCGAAGGGCATCCCGGCCATGCCACATTTGCCACGGATCGGCATCTACGGGCTCGTGATCGCCTCTGCGGCCGTCGCGAGCGTCGCCCGCGCGGACGACGACCCGAGGTCGAGTCAGGCCCCGCGGAAGGATTACCCGCACAAGTCCATCACGCGCCAGGAGCACGGCGTCGGTGGCCGCTCGTACTGGCTCTTCGAACCCGCCGAGCCGGCCCCCCGTCAGGCTCCCGTGGTGGTCTTCCATCACGGCTGGCTCGCCTGGAACCCGGGCGTCTATGGCGCCTGGATCGATCACCTGGTCCGGTCCGGTCGGGTCGTGATCTTCCCGCGCTATCAGCACGACTGGGCCACCAGGCCGGCCGATTTCCTGCCCAACACCGTGGCCGCCGTCCGCGACGCCTTCGACGTGCTCGAGACGGCGCCCGGGCACGTCCGGCCCGACCGCGATCGCTTCGCGCTGATCGGCCATTCGGCCGGCGGCAACCTCGCTGCGCTCCTGGCGGCGACCCGTGACGCGAGCTTGCCGAGGCCTCGGGCGCTGGTCGTCCTGATGCCCGGCGAGGTGCTCGCGGTCCGCGAACCGGTCCTGGAGCACATCCCGGAGGAGACGCTCCTGGTCGTCGTCGCCGCCGAGGACGACCTTGTGGTCGGCGACCACCGGGCCCGGCAGATCTTCGCCGAGGCGACGGCCATCCCGCCCGCGCGCAAGAAGTACGTCCTCTATCGGACCGACGGCCACGGTCGCCCGCGCCTGGTCGCCGACCACCTGGCCCCGACCGCCTCGTTCCAGCCCCTCGACGCCGGCGGCGGCCCGTTCGCCGACTTCCAGATGAACCGAGGGGAGACCAATGCCCTCGACCACTCCGGTTTCTGGCGGCTGGCCGACGTCACCATCGAGGCCGGATTCTCGGGCGCGACCCTGGACGCCGCCACCGGCCACGGAGAACTCTTCCGCCACCTGGGCTACTGGAGCGACGGCCACGCCGTCGCCCGCCCGATCGTCGGCGACGACCTCTCCGCCATCCCTCGCGTCTTCCCCAACAACGGCCTCCGACTCATCACCTGGACCCCCCGCAAGTTCACCCCCCTCGCGGCGCCTCTGCCCAGGTGATCGCCCTCCTGCCGTCGGTCGCCCGACAGGCCGGCGCAGCGGGGAACCCGCCGGCATCACGCCGTGCATGCGGTCGTACCCGATCTCGTGACTTCCTCGGCTTCAACCGGATGTCGACGAAGACCGGCTGATGGTCCGTCGCCTTCGTCCCCGAGTCCACGCGCGTCGATGTCACTCCTTCG
>DASPHQ010001018.1:0-21221 GCA_035629595.1 Urbifossiella sp.
GGCCGGCGAACGGGGCGCAGCGCCGGGGCCGGCCGGCCGAGTTCGGCCACGGGTTGCGGACCCCCCGTTGGTGATCCACAGCCCCCACCCGGCGCGGCGCAACGGCCCGCGACCGAGGCCAAACACGCCGCCCGCCACGGACGGCCGCCACCGCGCCGGCCCGCCCCGTTTCCCCCGGGGCGCGCCGGGCGTGCGGGGTGCGGGGTCGAGCGAGTTCAAACGGAGTGCCTCGCGATGAAAAAGGTGTTCACCACCGGACAGGTCGCCAAGATCTGTAAGGTCGCCCCCCGGACGGTGTCGAAGTGGTTCGACTCCGGCCGGCTGAAGGGGTACCGCATCCCCGGGTCGCAGGACCGCCGCATCCCCCGCGAGCAGCTCATCCGGTTCCTCAAGGAACACGGCATGCCGCTCGGCGAGCTCGAGGAGGAGGAGTGGCACAAGGTGCTCCTCATCGGCACCGAGAAGCTGTTCAACGACCGGATCAAGGAGCTCCTCCCCGAGGACGAGGACTACAAGTTCCAGTACGCCAACAGCGGGTTCGAGGCGGGGATGCTCGCCGGCAACTTCCAGCCGGACACGATCATCATCGACCTCGGCCTCGGCCGCAGCGAGGCGATCCAGATCGTCGCCCGGCTGCGGGCCGACGAGACCCACACCGGCACGCTGATCGTCGGCCTCGCCAGCGAGGACGAGGCCGCCCCCGAGCAGCTGGCCCAGTACGGGTTCAACGACGCCTTCAAGAAGCCGTTCGACGTGGCCCTCCTCGGCGAGAAGATCCGCGCCATCGCCGACGCCAAGCGCGACGACTGAGGCACCGGCCGTCGTCACGTACAAAGCCCGGGGACGGCCGTCCCCGGGCTTTCGCGTTGAGGGTGCCATGAACCGCCGCGCCTTCCTCTCGCTGTCCGCCGTCTCACCGCTGGCGCACCTGTTCGCGCAGGATCAGCGACCGCCCGGCGAGATCGCCACCGATGTCGTGATCGTCGGCGCTGGGGTCGGCGGCGTGGCGTGTGCGCTGGCCGCGGCGCGGAACGGCCTCCGCGTCGTGCTTACCGAAGCGTTCGACTGGATTGGCGGGCAACTCACCTCGCAGGCCGTTCCGCCGGACGAGTACCCGCAGGTCGAAACGCTCCCCTGCACCCGGCTGTACGGCACGTTCCGCACGAAGGTCCGCGACTACTACCGTCGCAACTACCCACTCACCGACGCGGCGAAGGCGAAGCCGGACCTCAACCCCGGGAATGGCAGCGTCTCGAAGCTGTGCCACGAGCCACGGGTCGCGCTCGCGGTGCTGCTCGAACTCCTCGCCACGCACCTGAGCACCGGCCGCGTCCGCCTCCTTCAGCCGTACGTGCCGGTATCCGCCGACTTGGACGGCGACCGCGTCCGCGCCGTCACCGTGCAGTCCAGGTTCGGCCCCCCGGTCACGCTCGTCGCCCCGTACTTCGTGGACGCCACCGAAACCGGCGACCTGCTGCCGCTGACGCGAACGGAGTACGTCACGGGTTCCGAGTCGCGCCGCGACACGGGCGAGCCGCACGCCGCGGCGGTCGCGAACCCGCGGAACCACCAGGCGTTCACCGTCTGCTTCGCGATGGACCACGTCGAGGGTGCGGACCACGTCGGCGCCGAGCCCGACGGCTACCGCCGCTGGCGCGACTACGTGCCGCGCATGACGCCCGCGTGGCCGGGGCCGCTGTTCTCGTGGACGATGTCGAACCCCGTTACGCTCCGCCCGCGCGACATGGGCTTCGACCCCACCGGTCGGCCGCCGCGCGAGGGGCCGAACCTGTGGACGTACCGCCGCATCGTGGACCGGGCGAACTTCGCGGACGGCACCTTCGCCGGCGACGTGTGCCTCGTGAACTGGCCGCAGAACGATTACTGGCTCGGCAACCTGTTCGACACGCCTGACCCCGCCGCGGCCCTCGCCGCCGGTCGATCGCTGAGCCGCTCCCTGTTCCACTGGATGCAAACGGAGGCGCCACGTCCCAATGGCCGCCGCGGCTGGAAAGGGTTGCGCCTGCGCCCCGAAATCACCGGCACCGACGACGGGCTGGCGATGGCGCCGTACGTCCGCGAGAGCCGCCGCATCCGGGCGCTGTTCACTGTCACCGAGAACCACGTCGGCACCGACGCCCGCGCGAAGGCGACCGGCAAGAAGACCGGCGACTTCACCGCGGAGCCCTTCGCGGATTCGGTCGGCGTCGGCAGCTACCGCATCGACCTCCACCCGTCGAGCGGCGGCGACAACTACGTGGACGTGAGTTCGCTGCCGTTCCAGATTCCGCTCGGGTGCCTGCTGCCGCAGCGGGTCGAGAACCTGCTGCCGGCCTGCAAGAACATCGGCACCACGCACGTCACCAACGGCTGCTACCGCCTCCACCCCGTCGAGTGGACGATCGGCGAGGCGGTGGGCGAGCTGGTGGCGTTCGCCCTTGCCCGCCGGCGGAACCCGCGCCAGGTCCGCCGTGACGGGGCACTGCTGAAGGACTTCCAGGGCGTGCTGACGAAGGCGGGGTTCGTGCTGGCGTGGCCCGACGACGTGGCGAAGTAGCCGCGGTAGGCGGTCCGTACCATAGCCCGCATGACCACCATACCGCCCGTCGGGCTCGGCCTCTGGAAGGTGCCGAACGCGGCCGCGGCCGGCCTCGTCACCGAGGCGATCCGCGTCGGCTACCGCCACCTCGACTCGGCGTGCGACTACGGCAACGAGGCCGAGGTCGGCGACGGCATCCGCGCCGCTCTCGCGGCCGGGCACTGCCGGCGCGCCGAACTGTGGGTCACGTCGAAGTTGTGGAACACGTACCACGCCCCGGAGCACGTCCGCCCGGCGCTGGAACGCACGCTGGCCGACCTGAAGCTCGACTCCCTCGACCTGTACCTGATCCACTTCCCGATCGCGCAGGCGTTCGTACCGTTCGAGACGCGCTACCCGCCCGGCTGGTTCTTCGACCCGGCCGACCCTGTCGGGGGGATGCGCTTCGCCCCCGTGCCGCTGGCCGAGACGTGGCGGGCGATGGAAGATCTGCACACCGCCGGGCTGGTGAAGCACATCGGCTTGTGCAACGTCGGCACCGCCCAACTCCGTGACCTCCTCGCCGGCTGCCGCGTTCGGCCGGCCGTGCTCCAGGTCGAACTCCACCCGTACCTGACGCAGGAAAAGCTCATCCGCTTCTGCCGCGCGGAGGGGATTGCGGTGACGGCATTCTCGCCGCTCGGGGCGCCGTCCTACGTCCCGCTCGGCATGGCGACGGCCGACGAATCGGTGATGAGCGAACCCGTGGTGACCGCCGCGGCGACGCGAACGGGGCGGACGCCGGCGCAGGTGCTGTTACGTTGGGGAATGCAGCGCGGCACGGCCGTGGTGCCGAAGACGGGCCGCGCCGACCGGCTCGCGGAGAACCTGGCGGTGTTCGACTTCGCGCTGACCGATGAGGAGATGGCCGCGATCTTGGGCCTGAACCGCAACCGCCGCTTCAACGACCCCGGCGTCTTTGCCGAGGCCGCGTTCGGCACCTACTGCCCGATCTACGAGTAGCCCGATCTACGACACGCCGCGCAACTCGTCGAGCGCGGCGCCGATGTCCGCGGCGCGCATCAGCGACTCGCCGACCAGCACCGCCCGCGCCCCGGCCGCGCCGAGCCGTAGTAAATCGGCGTGGGTGCGAATGCCGCTCTCACTGACGACGCTGAGGTCGGCCGGAATCTTCGCCAGCAATTCGAGCGTGTGTTCGAGTCGCGTCGTGAACGTCCGCAGGTCGCGGTTGTTGATCCCGATCACTTCGGCCCCGCAGTCCAGCACCCGCGGCAACTCCTCGGCATCGTGTAGCTCGACGAGCGTGTGGAGGCCCATCACAGTCGCCTCGCGTTGCAGCACCGCTAGCTGGTCGCCGGGGAGGCACTCGGCGATGAGTAGCACGGCGTCGGCCCCGGCGGCGCGGGCTTCGAGGAGCTGGTAGCGGTCGAGAACGAAGTCCTTGCGCAGCACCGGCACCGCCACCGACCGCCGCACCGCCGTGAGGTACGCAAGGCTCCCCTGGAAGTAGTCGGCGTCCGTCAGCACGCTGATCGCGGCCGCGCCGTGAGTCGCATACGTCGTGGCGATGGCGACCGGGTCGAAGTCTGCGCGGATGACGCCGGCCGACGGCGACGCCTTTTTCACCTCCGCGATGACGTTCACCTGCCCGTATCGATCGACGGCCGATGTGAAATCGCGCGCCGGCGGCAGGTCGGCGACGCGGCGTTCGAGTTCGGCGTCGGGGACGGCCGCGCGGGCGGCGGCGATTTCGCGCCGCTTCGTCTCCATGATCCGGTCGAGAATGGTTGGCATTCCGCTATCCTAGCGGGGGTTCCGCCCGCCGCCGAGCAACCCGATGCCCGCCGAGCCCTGGTCCGACGTCCTCCGCATGGTTGGCTGCCTCGCGATCACCGCCGTGGTCGCGGCGCCGCTGCTCCTCGTTCGCGGGGCGGTCGCGACGGCGGTACGCTGGTGGGCGGTCGTGGCGCCGGCCGTGCTGCTGCTCCACGCCGGCGTGAACGCGCTGTTCCTCGCCGTCGGCGCCGAGGTGCGGGAGCACCCGCTCGCGACGAACCCACCGCAGCCAGCCATTTTCGTCGCGGCGGCGTGTATCGTCGTGCCGCTTTACGAGGAACTGATCTTCCGCGGTGTCGTCATGTTAGCGCTGCGCTTCGTGCGTGAGTGGCTGACGTGGGTCGTGCTCGCGGCGGCCGTCGGCGCCGCCATTTATTACGGCGGTGTCGGACCGGGCGTGTTCGCCGGAGTCGTCGCTATGACGTGGGTCGGTGCCCGCTACCGCCGCATCGACCGCGGTGTGTACGGCTCCGCGGCCCTCTTCGCGGCGGTCCACTCCGCGGTCTGGCCGACGCCGATCCCGCTGTTCGCACTCGGGCTCGGCCTCGGTTGGGTCGCGGTGCGAACGAACGGCATCCTCGCCCCGTTCCTCGTTCACGCCCTGTTCAATACCGTCTCGGTACTGTTCGTCCTAAGCGGCGGGGCGAAGTGAGAGCGGTTCGGCGGGCGCGAGTCCGAGTACGGAGCGATAGACGCCGAGCGTACGCCCGGCGGCGGCGGCCCAGCTGAAGCGGCGGGCGTGAGCGACACCGCCGCGGCGGGTGTCGTCCAGCGCCGCAGGGTCGGCGGCGACATCGCGCAGGGCGTCGCGCCACCCGGAGAGGTCGTACGGGTCGATCAACCGGGCGTAGCCGCCGACCACCTCGCGGACAGCGGTCGCGGTCGAGGCGAGGACGCCGCCCCCGGTCGCCAGAATCTCCACCGGCGGCAGGCCGAACCCCTCGTAGAAGCTCGGGTACACCAGCGCCGCGGCTCCGGCGTACAGCGCCGGCAAGTCGGCGTCGGCGACATAGCCCAGGTGCCGCACCCCCTTCGCCTTCGCCTCCGACTCGAAGAACACCCGCTCCGGTTCCGACTTCCAGCCCCACCCGCCGGCCAGCAGCAGTGGGCACGCCTCGCGCAGTGCCGTGGGGAGGTCACAGAACGCCCGCAGCAGCGTGAGGAGGTTCTTCCGAGGCTCGATCGTGCCGACGGCGAGGAAGTACCGCCCCGGCAGCCCGAGCCGCGCGCGGACCGCGGCGACCACGTCAGGCGCTTGCGGGCGGAATTCGTCGCCGATGCCGTTGAGCACGGCGGTCACGCGATTCGCCGGGAGACCCAGTTCCGTGATCAATTCACGCCGTACGCTCTCGGACACGACGACGACGTGGTCTGCCTGCCGCAGCCCGGCCTCGAAGTGTTTGGCGTGGAAGGCCACGCGGTCGGCCGGGTGCCATTCGGGGTGCAGCACCACCGACAGGTCGTGGACGGTTACCACTGTCGGCAGGTGCGTGCGGACGGGGACGAAGTTCGGTTCGTGGTACAGGTCGAACCCGCCCCACCGGGCCGCGGCGCGGAGGTGCAGCCGGTACGCCGCCTTCGCCGCCTCCTTCAAGCAGGTCTTGAGCCGGGAGCTACCACCGCCGTTCGATCCGCCGCGGGGGCGACCGACGAATCGGCCGGCGGCTTGCGCGATCGTTCGGCCCGGGTACAGCCAGAACGTGTCGTCGCCGGTCGCAGCATCGCACAGCGCACGGTGCAGGTTCGCGGTAGTGTGGCCGACGCCGGTCTTGGCGCGGAGCGTCGAGACGCCGTTGAGGAGGATTCGCATCACACCCCCGCCCGCGTGGTGAACCGCTCGGTCAGCACGACCGGGGCGAGAAGCAGGTAGCCCCCGAGTGCCCGCACCGTCGCCCACGCCATCGGCCGCCGCTCACGCCCGGCCACGCACTTCAGGAGCGACCGCGCCGCCCGCACAGCCAAGCCGAAAGCGGCCGTGACGGCCAGGAACAGGTCGCCGTTCCGCAGGCTCGTCAGCGCCCGGTTCCGCTCGACGTGGTAGCGGAACAGCGGCGACTCCTCTCCCGCCGACCCGCCGTGAACGTGCCTCACCAGCGACCGCGGGGCGTACACCGTCGGCCGGCCGGCCAGCTGCGCCCGCCAGAACGTGTCGAGGTCCTCGTAGTAGACGAAATAGCGTGGGTCGAACAGCAGGCCGTCGAGTGCATGCGTGTCGAACAGCACCGCCGCCCCGCAGCCGGCGAAGACCGGGCCGCCCTGCTCGAATTGGCCGCGGTCCGGCTGGCGAAAACCACGGTCGGCGCCGCGGCCGTCGCGGAGGAGGTCGAGGCCGGCGCTGTTCACCACGGTGGGGTCGTGGGCGAAAACCAGCTTCGACGCCGCGGCGCCGTCCGGATGAGCTGCCGCCACGAGCTCAGAAAGCCAGTGCGGGTCCGGAATCGTGTCGTTGTTCAGGAGCACGAGATAACGGCCGCGGGCGAACGGGAGGCCGGCGTTGTTCCCGCCCGCGAAGCCAGCGTTGTGGGACCGGGCCACCACGCGCACCCACGGGTGCTCGCCGCGCAGCCATTCGACGGAGCCGTCGCGGGAGGCGTTGTCCACGACCACCACTTCGAAGCGGTGGCGCGGCAGCGTCTGGTCCGCGAGCGCGGCGAGGCAGGCGGGGAGGTGGCGCTTCCCGTTGAAGTTCACGATCAGGACGGTGACCAGCGGTTCGCCCACGCGGCCCTCAGATCAGGCGGCCGCGGCGCGCGGCAGCGGCGGGCCGTTCACGCTCTCGACGTACGCGGCGATCACCTCGTCCGGCTCGCCCTGCATCCGCACCCCGCCGTGCTCCATCCACACCACCGTCGTGCACAGGTCGTGGATCGTCGTCAGGTCGTGGGCCACGATCACCATCACCGCGGCGCTCGACATCATCTCCTTCATCCGGGCCTGCGCCTTGTGCTGGAACGACAGGTCGCCGACGGCCAGCACCTCGTCCACCAGCAGCACCTCGGGCTCGATCGCGGTGGCGATCGAGAACGCCAGCCGCATCAGCATGCCGGACGAGTAGTGCCGCACCGGCAGGTCGAGGAAGTCGCCCAGCTCGGTGAACGCGGCGATGCCCTCGATCTTCCCCTTCAAGCTCGCCGGCGTCTCGCCCTGCAGGTACGCCCGGTAGGTGATGTTCTCCCACCCCGACGCCTCGGGCTCGAACCCGAGCGAAATGTCGAACAGCGAGCAGATTCGGCCGTCCACCTCGCGCGCCCCGCCCGTCGGGGGGTAGATGCCGGCCAGCAGCTTCAGCAGCGTACTCTTGCCGGCGCCGTTGTGGCCGATCACGCCGACGCGATCTCCGTCGCGGGCGGTGAGGTTGATGCTGGACAGGGCGTGAACCTGCACCGCCGGGTTCACCGACCCGCGGAACAGGCCGCGGACCAGGTACTCCTTGAGCGTCACCTTCTTCTGGGCGCGGACGGTGAAGGTCACGGAGGCGTCGGTCAGTTCGATCCTGGCCATCGGCGGAGGTTCCGGGTGGGGGCGGGGCCGGGGCGCGAACTACAGGTGGAAGACGACCCGCTTCTGGAGCCACGCGGTCGTCCCCGCGGCGAGCAGGCCGAGCACGCCGGTCACGGCCGCGGCGGCGAGGTAGGTTCCCATTTCCGGCGCGTTTCCGGTCAGCAGCGGGGCGCGGATCAGGTCGAGGAACAGGTTCACCGGGTTCAGGTCCACCACCCACGACAGCCCCTGCCGGTCGAGCACGTCGCGCGTGTAGATGATCGGCGTGAGGAAGAAGCCGATCTGCGCGGCCACCTCCAGCATGTGCTGCGTGTCCTGGAAGTAGACGTTGGCGAACGCCGCGATCGTCGCCACGAACCACGCCGTCAGGAACGCGAGGACCAGACCCGGCAGCACCGCCGGGAGCACCATCAGCGGCCGACTACTCTGCTGCACCAGCACGAGCAGCGCGACGACGACGAGGAGCGAAATCCCGGCGTGGATGGCCTGCCCGAACACGGTGCGGAGCGGGTACAGGGTGTATGGCAGCGGGCTCTGGCGGATGTACGCCTCGTTGGCGATCAGCGAGCGGCTGCCGACCGTCGCGGCCTCCTTCAGGAAGCCCCACACGGCCATGCCGGTGAGGAGCATCGGGGCATAATCCTTCGCCCCGGACCCGAGCATGTTGCTAAAGACGATCGTGAACACCGCCGTCATGGCGATGGGGTTCAGGAGCGACCAGCCGACGCCGAGGACGGACCGCCGGTAGCGCAGCCGCAGGTCCAGGCGGACCAGCGCCAACAGGAAATGGCGGAACCGCCAGACGGCCGTCAGGTGCCCGATCATCCGTGACCCCGTATACGACGCGGACCCACTCCGCGGTCGGCGGCCGGTCGGCGAAAGTTACCCAACTCCGCCCGCCCCGGCTACCCCAACTTCTCGCCGCGCGCGGGGGCTTGCGCCACCCGGCGCGGGCGCGTATCATCCCCCCACCAGCCTGCTTAATCGTCACGAGCGGGCGCGTGAGCTGACCGGAAATTCCGGGTTGCGCGATTGCGCGGGCCGTGCCAGAATGGTCCCTGAGCTCAACCCCAGGGGGAAACATGATCGACAGCCAGCTGCACGTCGGGGACTGCGTCGCGTGGATGAACGGCCTGCCGGCCGGGTCCGCGGACCTGGTGTTCGCCGACCCGCCGTTCAACATCGGCTACGACTACGACGTGTACCACGACAAGCGCGGGAAGGAAGAGTACCTGACGTGGGCCGACGCGTGGCTCGCCGCCGCGGCACGGGTGGTGGCGCCGGCCGGGTCGTTCTTCGTCGCCATCGGCGACGAGTACGCGGCCGAGTACAAGGTCCGGCTCGACGCCCTCGGGTTCACCCTGCGGAACTGGATCGTGTGGCACTACACGTTCGGCGTGAACTGCTCGCGGAAGTTCAACCGCAGCCACGCCCACATCCTGTACTACACCCGGCACGCCCAGCGGTTCACGTTCCACCCGGAGCCGGTCCGCGTGCCGAGCGCCCGCATGACGACCTACGCCGACCGCCGGGCGAACCCCGTCGGCAAGCTGCCGGACGACACCTGGGTGCTGCGGCCGCAGGAGTCGCACGACCACTTCCAGCCGGGCTCCGACACGTGGTACGAGTCGCGGGTGTGCGGCACGTTCAAGGAGCGAACCGGACACCCGTGCCAGATGCCGGAGGCCGTGCTCGACCGCATCATCCGCGTGGCGACCGACCCGGACGACGTGGTCCTCGACCCGTTCGGCGGCAGCGGCACCACGCTGGCGGTGGCGAAGAAGCTCGGCCGCCGCTACCTCGGGTGCGAACTGTCGCCGGACTACGCCGACGGCATCCAGAGCCGGCTCGACCTGATCGAGCACGGCGAGGGCGTGCTGCCGCAGACGGTGGTGAGCCTGCCGCGCGTCCCCGGCCGGCGGCGGACGCAGGCGGCGGGTTTGAAGCCGCGCTGAGTGTGGGGCTCATGCCCATCAATTCTGTGCCGCTGGCGCCGCCGCGAGTCGCTTCCGCAGGTGGGCGAGCGCTGCGGCCCGGACGGGGTCGCGGTCGGGGTCGTCGAACGGCAGCCCGGCGCGGCTGCCGGCCGGCCGCAGGCCGTGCTCCTCGGCCCACCCGCGCAGCTCGGCGGCGACGGCCGGGGTCAGTGGCACCTCGAGCCCCGGCGTCGGCCGGACGCCCCACTCGTCGGTGGGCGAACTGGTCGGCGTGCGGTGTCGCGGCTTGCCGCTCGGCCGCAGCGTGGTGCCGTAGGTCGCCTTGAACATGAGGTTCCCGAACTTCAGGTCGTACTGCCGCTGGGTCGCCGCGCGGCCCGCCGTGCGCTGCCCCACGACGTCGGCCCGCTTGTAGTCCTGGAACGCCGCGGCGATCAACTCCCCGCCGCCGAGCGTGTCCGGACCGACCAGCACGACCAGCGGCAGGTCGGGGAACCGGTGCCCCTTCGGCGCGCGGTACTCGGTCTCCCGCTCCGCGACGTTCGGGAGCAACGCCACCTTGGCGATCACGGCACCTTCCGGGAGGAACATGCCGGCGATCGTCGTTCCCGGGTCGACGTACCCTCCGGGACACCAGCGGAGGTCGAGCACCAGCCCGCGACACCCACGCTCGGCCAGGTCCTGAACGACCCGGACCGTTTCCTCGCCGGTCAACAGTTCCATCGCCCCGACGCGGACGTAGCCGATCTTCCGCACCGGGTCGAGCATCCCGTCCCAGGTGCCGTCGTCGCGCCGCACGCAGCCGGCCACGTTCGTCGGTGTGTAGTCGTCGGTGACCAACACCTCCCGCTTCGTGGCGGTACCGCGGCGGAGTTGCAGGTCAAACTTCGCCGCGCGCAGCACGCCGGTCTTCGGATCGACGCCGCCGTCGGGCGGGTCGGTCAGTTTGCCGAAAAGCCGGTCGGCGGTCGGCGGCGTGACCTCGGCGTCGTTCATGTGCGTGATGATGTCTCCGGCGCGCATCCCGGCCCGGTGGGCGGGGCTGCCGGGCAGTACCCGCCGCACCCGCCACGGGTACGACGCCGGGGAGGCGATCGTGTCCGGCCGCGGCGGCGGCCCCAGGAGCCCGGTCGTCGGCACCTGTCCGGCGGCGATCTGGCGCTCGAGCCGGTACGCGGTCACCCGCTGCCCTTCAACGCCGTCGAGCTCGAACCCGAGGCTGAAGTCCATGTCCACGGTCACGGACGAGCCGGACCGCAGGGTGGTGAGCCCGGAGAGCGGGTCGAAGGCGTGGCGGAACCCGTGCGTCGCGGCCAGGAACGCCCGCACGCCGCGCAGCGCCGCCGCCGGTGCGAGCCGCCCGCGGGCCTCGCCGATGAGCAGCGCCCGGTCCTCGTGCCGCTTCGCATCGCGGACGGCCTTCAACAACTCGGCCGGCACCGGCTCACCCGCGGTCTCGTAAAGCCCGCGCACGGCGCCGACCGCCAGTGCGGTCTCGTCGGCGTCGGGGCGGTGGGCCGCCAGCTGCGCAGCCGCGGCGCCGACGAGGTTGCCGAATTCCGCCAGCTTCGCCGGGTCCGCGGCCACGGCGGGCCGTGGGCCGACCGGCACCGGGGCCGCGGGGGCGAGCAGGAGCAGGGTGAGGGTGGTCGAACTGAGCATGTCACGCCTCCGTCGGAGCTTCTCCAGTTTCTCCCGTCGGGCCGCGTTCGGCAACCCGCGACCGCGTAACATGGGCGCCTCGAACAGTCCCGGAGAATCCGACCATGCCCACGATCTGGCTCGCCCGCCACGCCGAGACGTCGGTGCCGACCGTGTTCCACGGCGCCGAATCCGACATCGGCCTGAGCGACCTCGGCCGTCGCCAAGCCTCCGCGGCCGCGGGTTGGTTCGCGCCGCTGGGTGTCACCGCGGTCGTGTCGTCGGGGATGCTGCGGGCGCGTGACACGGCGGCACCGATCGCCGCGGCATGCGCGGTGCCGCACCTCATCGAGCCCGACCTCCACGAACGGCGGGTCGGGGCGATGTCGGGCACGTCGTTCTCCTCCGAGGGTGGGCCGTGGCCGCAGACCATCGACCAGTGGGAAGCAGGCGACACGGCGTTCACCACGCCGGGGGCCGAGTCGTTCGAGGACCTGCGGCGGCGACTGCTGCCGGCGTTCTCGCGCGTTACGGCGGCGCACCACGGGGGGCGGGTCGTGGTCGTGGCGCACGGCGTGGTGTGCAAGGTACTGCTGTTGTGCCTCCTGCCACGGTACGGGCCTCAGGCGTGGAAGCGGCTCGGGCGGGTGCCGAACCTCGCGGTGACCGAGATGGTCGGAACCCCGGGCGGGTGGGCGGTCGCCGGGCTTCTCCAGGTTCCGCCGCCGGTCGCGGCGCTCACGGCCGGCGCCCCCACGGGAGTCGGCGAGAAGTCGCAGGGGTAAACCCCGCAGACGGCCGTCCCCGGGCGATTGGGCATGAAAACTTCAGCGTGCAACCCCAACATGCGGTTCCGATGAAGTGCCCGCGCCGGCGCGACCGATACCTCTTGCCAGCGGGGCCAACCCGACCGCCCGCGGCCGACTCCGGTGGGAGGGCCGGGCGGTCTCTGGGTCGGCCCGGCGGCGCGAGAGGGCACTGCATGACCGGCCACGAGGTGCTGGCGCCGGCGAGCGAGACCGAGGCGCTCCGCCAGCAACTGCTTCAGGCCCAGCGGCTGAGCAGCGTCGGCGAACTCGCCTCCAGCATCGCCCACGAGTTCAACAACATCCTGACCACGATCACCAACTCGGCCAAGCTCGGCGCCCGCAACGCCGACCCCGCCGAGAAGCAGCTGGCGTTCGAGCGGATCGCGAAGGCCGGCCAGCGCGCCGCGGCCATCGCCAGCGGCATGCTCGGCTACGCCCGCAAGAGCAGCAGCCACCGCCAGCGCTGCGACCTCGGCCGGCTGGTCGAGGAGGTGCTCGTCCTCACCGAGAAGGATCTGGGCAAGCACCGCGTCCAGGTCGAGGCCCGCTACACCGACCGGCCGGTCGTCTGGGCCGTGCCGGGCCAGATCGAGCAGATCGTGGTGAACCTCGTCATCAACGCCCGCCAGGCGATGCCGAACGGCGGCCGGCTCCGCGTCGAGGTGCGGGACAGCCCCGCGACGGAAACCGCCGAGGTGAAGGTGTCCGACACCGGCGTCGGCATCCAGCCGGAGCAGCTGCGGCAGATCTTCGAGCCGTTCTTTACGACGAAGCAGCCGGACGAGAGCGGCCGCGGCGGCACCGGGCTGGGCCTGTCGGTGTGCCGGCAGATCATCGAGCAGCACCACGGCCGCATCCGCGTCGAGAGCGTGGTCGGGAAGGGGAGCACGTTCACCGTGAAGCTCCCGCACCGGCTGCCGGACGACCCGGCGTGAACGATTCGGTAGCCGCGGGCTTCAGCCCGCGCCCACGTTTGCGGTGTCACAGGGGCGTTGCCCCCTGCTTCTCCGCCGTAGGTGGGCGCGGGCTGAAGCCCGCGGCTACCGAATCGTTGCCTAACTTCCCCCGAACAGCCCCACGTAGAAGCTGAAGATCTGCTGGTTGTCGCCGGGGGCGCGGTTGAGCGGGAAGGCGAAGTCGAACGCCAGCGGCAGCGGCCCCAGCGCCGGCACTGCCACCCGGAACCCGAACCCGGCGCTGACGCGGTAGTCGCGGATGCTCACGTCGCTCTCGACCGTGCCGTGGTCGAGGAACGTCACGAAGAACAGCTTGTCGTTCTGCAGCAGCGGCAGCTGGTACTCGATCGTGTTCAGGAACGAGAACGTGCCGCCCGTGTGCAGGCCGTTCTCGGTCGGGCCGACGCCGCGGAACGTGAACCCGCGCAGGCTGCGGAACCCGCCGGCGTACAGCCGCTCGTACACCGGGGCGTTGCTCCCCGTCACCTGCATCTGCGACCGCAGCGCCAGCACGTGCTTGCCGCTGCCGTCCTCGCGCTGCAGGTACTCCGACGAGATGAACTTCGTGTACTCGGCGGTGCCGATCGGGAACGTGTAGTCGCCCAGTACCTGCTCGAAGCCGAGGTCGAGCACGCTGCCGGTCGTTGGGAACAGGAACGAGTCGCGGGTGTCGCGCGTCAGCCCGGCGCGCAGACCCAGTAGGAAGTGCCAGCCGATGTCGCGGGTGATCGACTCGGGGGCGTAGTACGCCACGTCCTTCACGTTCACCCCCTCGACGCGGGTGGTGAACGACGCCCGCCAGATCGGGTCGAGCTGCCGCGAGATGCTCAGCCGGTCGCCGACGCGGTCCTCGTTGTACTCCAGGAACGCCCGGTTGTAGTAGTAGATGCTGTTCGACAGGCCGAACTTGGTGTCGAACAGGTACGGCTCGCTGAACGTCGCCGAGTAGCGGCCGAACTGCGTGCCCGGCTGGGCCTCGATCCGGAACTGCTGGCCGGCGCCGCGGAACGCCCGGCCCATGCGGAAGTCGTCCCACGACGTCGGGAACCGGAACAGGTCGAAGTTCGACTCGTTCAGCATGATGCTGGCGTTGAACCCGGCGTTCGAGTTGACGCCGCCGCCGACCATGAACTGCCCCGTCTTCGTCTCGCGGACGCGGACCTCCACGTCCTGGAAGTCGCTGTCCAGTTCGGACGGGAGGGCGTTCACCTGCGGCGGGTCCTGCGGGTCGAAGATGCCGAGCCGGGCCAGCCGCATCCGCGCCTCCTCCAGCCGCGGGTACTGGAGAATCTGCCCCGGCAGAACGTTGACCTGCTCAAGTTGCCGCAGGATGACGTTCTCGCGGGTGATCTCGTTGCCGCGGACGTTGATGGTCCCGACGCGCTTCGGGGCGCCGCTGTCGCCGTGGACCTGGTAGGTCACCTGCACCTTGCCCGGGTCGTCGGGAATGAGGTGCTGCACCTCCTCGACCGCGACGCGGTGGCCGCGCATGCCGTACCAGTTCTCCAGCCGCTTCGCGTCCGCTTGGGCCACCCACCGGTCGTACCGGTTGCCGTCCTTGATCGTCGTCGCCACCGCCAGCTGCTCGGCCGGGAACGTCTTGTTCCCGGAGATGTCGTGGCCCGACACCTGGAACTGCGTGTTCTCGCGGACGTGGTAGACGATGCGGACCGTCGCCATGTCCGGCGCCGGGATCACTTCCGGCTCGATCTGCACGGCCAGGTAGCCGAGGCCGTGGTAGTATTCGGTCAGCTTCTTCAGGTCGGCGTCGAGGGAGACCGGGTTGAACTTGCCGCCCATGAACCCGGCGAAGGCCGTCTTCGTGGCGAGCACGGTCTTCAGCCGGCCGCTCATGCCCGCCTCGTTGCCGCGGAACTCGACCCCGCTGACGCGGACGATCGGGCCTTCGACGATGCGGTAGGCCACGCGGGTGTCGGTGGCCTTGCCCCCCTCGACCAACTCGACGGTGGCGAACGCCCGGCCGGCGTCGCGGTACTCGCGGAGGATGGCGGCCCGACCCAGGTCGTTGGCCATCGGGTTCATCGGGTCGCCCTTGCGGACGCCGGTGAGCGTCCGCAGCTTGTCCCGGCTCAGGTGCTCGGCCCCGTCGAAGGAGATCTCCTGTACGGTGCCGGTCAGCTCGGTGAGGTGGACGTAGACGGTGACCTGGTTGTTCGGCGCCGCGGCGGTGTGGAGGCGGACGCCGCCGGGGACGAACCACTTGGTGGCGACGAGTCGGCGGACGTCCTCGTTGGCGACGGTCTCGTCGTAGGGGCGGCCGGGGCGGGTGTGCATCACGCCGAGAATCTGTTCGGGCGGGTGCATCCGGGTGGCCGATACCGGAATGACCTCGGCCACGACCCGCCCGACGGGGCCGCCGTCCTGGGCGGGCGCCCCGTGTCCCCAGGCCAGCGCCGCGACGGCCGCGACGGCGGCGAGGGCGGTCCGGCGGCGGATGCGGCAGGCGGTCATCGGGCGTCCCCTCGGTCCCGGGCGGAGTCGTACGTCTGGCGGTGCGTGCGGCGGGCCATACGCCCGGTGGGATTTCGTGTCAAGCTCGCGGAACCCCCGGCCGACGGCGCCGGCCGCGGCTGGCGCCGCGGGCTAACACCTGCGGGCACGGTCTGGTATCCTGCACAGGGGAGCGAGCCCGGGAGGGCGGGGGCGGCATGGGGATTTACGACCGCGAGTACTACCGCGACGACGCCAACCGCTGGGACGGCTGGGCGAGCCGGGGCGTGACCCAGTGGCTCGTCGGCATCACCGTCGCCGTGTGGTTCGGCCAGTTGTTGACTCGCGGGATGCCGGGCGGCGGGCTGACCGAGTGGGCGATCTACGCCCCGTGGCTCATCCTCGAGGGCCAGGTCTGGCGGCTCCTCACGTCGGTGTTCCTCCACTCCGAGGGGAACCCCCTCCACGTCATCTTCAACATGCTCATCCTGTGGTGGACGGGGCGGCAGCTCGAGGAGCGGTACGGCGCGAAGGAGTTCCTGACCTTTTACCTGACGGCCGGCGTCGCCGCGAACCTCGTGAACCTCGCCGCCCAGGCCGTCGGCGTCGTCCCGGAGTACCGCGCTCTCGGCGCCAGCGGCGCGGTGACGGCTGCGCTCGTGGTGTACGCCTTCAACTACCCGCGCCAGCAAATCCTGGTGATGTTCGTCATCCCCATGCCGATCTGGGCGGCGGTGGTGCTGTACGTCGTCCTCGACGTGATGGGCGCGCTCGGTGCCCGGGTCGGTCGGGGTGAGCCGGTCGCGTACGTGGTTCACCTCGGCGGGGCGCTGTTCGGTGCCCTCTACTACCTCAGCGGGATGCGACTGACGAGCCTCCTTCCGTCTCGCCGTGGGGGAAGCCGCGCCCGCACCCAGCCGCGACTCCGCGTCGTTCCGTCGGACGAACCCGACGGCGGCGCCGACACCGACGAGCCGCCTCCGCCGCGACCCCCGGTCGAGACTCACATCGAGGACCGGGTGGATCGGCTGTTGGAGAAGGTGTCGAAGTACGGCCAGGAAAGCCTGACGCCGGAGGAACGGGAGCTCCTCTTCCGGGCCGGCGAACACTACAAAAAGCGTCGGAGGTAACCGTGCCGCTCTACGAATTCGGCTGCGCCGCCTGCGACCACGTGTACGACGCGCTCGTCACGAAGGTGAGCGGCGAACCGACGACCTGCCCCGCCTGCGGGAAGGCGGAAGTCCGTCGCCTGATTGGACTTCCGGCCCAGGGGCGGGTGAAGGACGCGACCCCGGCCACGAACTGCCGCGGTGACGGTCCGCCCTGCGGGGCGCCGCGGTGCGGCCGCACGGGCTGAGAGAATTCACCCCCTATCCAAGGCCGCGGGTGGAACCCGGGGACGGTTTTAAGTAGAATACCGTGACAGGCGACGGACCGCCCGCAATCGGCTGGATGGGTCAAGTCCTGACAGTTCTGTGTTCCGGGGAATGTGTTTTCGTGTCATCGGAAAAAAGAACAGTAAAGCGCACTTGCCCACCTGCCCGGCCGCCGCTAAGTTTCATGTTTAAATGAGCCTGCGGTTGATTGCCTTGTTGCCGCGGGAGTCCGCCGGCTGATTCGCCCGTGCTTGTTGGCGGCCGCCCCGGGAGCGGCGGCCCCGTCCCACCACTCTCGATACTGGGGTTTCTTCCCATGACGGACCCGAAGACGGCGAAGGCGTGTGCGGAGATGTTGCAGGCGCTGGCGGAGCCGAACCGCATCCGCATCATCGAGTGCCTGCGCACCGGCTCGAAGAACGTGACGGAATTGGCGAAGCTGCTGAACGTGGAGATCGTGAACGTGTCGCACCACCTCGGCGTGCTGCGTCAGGCCGGGCTGGTGCTGGACGAGAAGCACGGCCGGTTCGTGGTCTACTCGCTCCACCCGAAGATCTTCATCAACGAGGGGAAGAGCACCCACGTGGACATCGGCTGGTGCAAGATCGAGATCCCGCACAACTAAACTTGTCGCGAAGCCCGGGGACGGCCGTCCCCGGGCTTTTACCGTCGCCCGCCGTACAACCCCGGCGGGTACACTTCGACCCGCAGCCGCCCAGGCAGCACCTCCACGGTCAACTCCTTCACCCCGTCCGCCGGCACACACACGAGCTCGCCGTCGGCATGAGCGCACAGCGGCGCCTCGCTCTCGACCGTCACCCGTGCCGAGCGGCCGAGCCAAATCAGCGGATTGTTGGTCGGAAGCCTCCCCGTCGCCATCGCCGGCAGGTAGCGGAGCAGGTGCCACCGCCGCAGTTTCGTGGCGAGCATGTAGTCGAGCTTGCCGTCGGTGAGGTCGGCCGCCGGCATGAGGGGGAAGCCGCCCTCGCGCTGGGCGAGGCACATTGTCAGTGCCAGCGTCGGGCCGCTGCGCTCCACGTCGTCGAAGCGGACGTACATCCGCGGCGTGGTGAAGTGCTTGACCATCGCCTTGAGGAAGGCGAGCGTGTACAGCGGCATGCCTCGGAGGAAGCGAATCTTCCGCGACTCGAGCGTGACCATGCCGTTGAAGCCGACGCCGGCCGCGTTGACCGCGTACCGCTCCCGCCCCCCGGCGGTGACGCGGGCCACGTCCACGTCCAGCGTTTCGACCGGCGGGTTCTCGGCGCGCTTCGCCCACCACGCGGTGAGGCCGAGGGTGTAAGCATAATCGTTCGCGGAGCCGACCGGCCACGTTGAGAGCACCACGTCGCGTCGGCCGCTGCGGATGAGGCCGTTGGCGACCTCGTGGACGGTGCCGTCGCCGCCGGCCGCGACGACCCGCGCGAAGCCCTCGTCGGCCGCGGCGCGGGCCAGTTCCTCGGCGTGGCCGGCGGCGTTGGTGGGGCGGAGTTCGCCGTGAACCCCCGGGTTAGCGGCGAACTCCTTGAGGAGCCGTTCGGCCCTCCCGCGGCCGGCGGCCGGGTTGTAAATCACACACGTCGCGGGTGTCATATTCCCCATCATAGCGGACCGATGAACGGCCTCCTCGTTATCGACAAGCCGGGCGGCATGACCTCCCGCGACGCCGTGAACCGCGTGCAGCGCTGGTTCCCGCGCAAGACCAAGATCGGCCACACCGGCACGCTCGACCCACTGGCGACGGGCGTGTTGGTCGTGTGCGTCGGCGCGGCGACGCGGCTCGCGGACTACGTGCAGGCGATGGGGAAGAGCTACGCCTCGCGCTTCCGCCTCGGCGCCACCAGCACCACCGACGACGCCGACGGCATCGTGACCGAAACGGGCGCCGCTCCCGTATCTCGGATGATGGTCGAAGCGGTGTTGACGCGCTATATCGGCATGGTCGAGCAGACGCCGCCGGCGTTCTCGGCGATGAAGGTGGACGGCCGGCGGGCGCACGCGCTGGCGCGGGCCGGCGAGGAGGTGAAACTGGCGGCGCGGCTGGTCCGCATCGACGCGGTGCGCGTGGTCGAGTTCGCGTGGCCGTGGCTCGACGTGGAGGTGGACTGCGGCAAGGGGACGTACATCCGCTCGATCGCCCGCGACCTCGGTGCCGCGTTCGGCGTGGGCGGCATGGTGCAGACGCTGCGGCGCACGCGGGTCGGCCCGTTCACCGCGGAGCAGGGGGTGGGTGTGGACGAGAAGCCCGCCGACCTCGCGGCCCGGCTGCGGCCGATGGCGGAGGCGCTGGGCGAACTGCCGTGTGTGACGATCGGCGCCGACGAGCTGCGGCGCATGCGGATGGGGCAGGCGGTGCGGTTCACGCAGCTGAGCCGGGGGCGTCAGCCCCCGGAGTCCGGCGCGGTCGGCGTTGTGGATGAGACGGGAGAGCTGATCGGACTCGGCAGTGTCGCGGGTGACTTGGTGCGACCGGATGCGATGTTCAACGTGTGAGCGGCGAGCCGACCGCCGTGAGGCGGCGGTCGGCGCGGCGGCGTTACTCTTCCTTCAAGTCGCGCAGGTTCTCCTCCAGCGCCCGAATCTGCGCCTGCAAGTCCGTCACCAGCTCGCGCTGCTGCTGCACCACCTCCGCGGGCGCGCCGCTCACGAACTTCTCGTTCGCCAGCTTCGCCGTGACGGCGTCGAGTTGCTTCCGCTTGTCGGCGATCTGCTTCTCGGTCCGCGCCGCCTCGGCCGCGGGGTCGATGTACCCCGCCAGGTGCACGTACGCCTCGAACTCCGGCCGCACCACCGACCCGGCCTGCTTCGGCTTCGTGACGGTCGGCGACGCTGCGAACGCGGCGATGCTCGCCAGCGGCCCGATGAACACGGCCAGCTCAGTCAGGTCCGCCGCGACCGCGGCGCCGGCCTTCACCGACACGTCGAGCCGCGTCTTGTCGTCCACCTGGTAGCGGTTGCGCACCTCGCGCACGCCGCGCACCAGCTCCTGCATCCGGGCGAAGCGCGCCTCCACGCCAGCGTCGATCCACGCCGCGGGGTAGCTCGGCCACTTCGCCACGCAGGCGTTCGGCTCGGCGCGCTCGGTCGCAGTCAGGCCGCGGTCGGGGGCCACCTCGTTCAGCGCCTCCCACAGCGACTCGGCCACGAACGGCATCACCGGCTGCACCAGCCGTAGGATGCCGTCGAGTACGCCGACGAGCACCCGCTGCGCGACCGGGCGGGCGGCGGCGTCCTTGAGCCGGCCCTTCGCCATCTCGATGTACCAGTCGCAGAACTCCGACCACACGAACTCGTACAGCCCGCGCGCGACCTCCGAGAAGCGGAAGCCCTCAATCGCCGCCGTCGTCTCCTTCGCGGTGGTGGCGAGTCGCGACAGGAGCCAGCGGTCCTCGGTCGGCAGCGCGGCCACGTCCACGGGGGCGGGCGTGTAGCCGTCCATGTTCATGAGGAGGAAGCGCGTCGCGTTCCACATCTTGTTGGCGAAGTTGCGGCCCATGTCGAACCGCTCGGACGCCTGCTTCGCGGTCTTCAGCTCCGGGTCGTCGCTCGTCCACGGGCCGCCCGGGCGGAACGGCACCTTGCAGTTCGGACACGCGAGCTTCTTCGTCCGGCCCCGCAGGTGTTCCTGCTTGATTGGCACGAGGGCGTCGCACGCCGGGCACACGTTCGCCACCGGCATCCGGCTGTCCTGGGTGTCGCCGGCGATGGTCACCATCTGGAAGCGGAGCGAGTCGGCCCCGTACCGCTCCACGATGTCGAGCGGGTCGATGCCGTTGCCGGTGGACTTGCTCATCCGCTCGCCGAAGGCGTCTTGCAACTGCGGGTGGATGACCACGTTGCGGAACGGCACCTCGCCCACGTTGTAGAGCCCTGTGATGACCATCCGGGCCACCCACAGCGAGATGATGTCGCGGCTCGTCACCAGCACGCTGGTCGGGTAGTAGTACCCGAGCTCCGGCGTCCGCTCCGGCCAGCCGAGCGTGCTGTGCGGCCACAGCGCCGAGCTGAACCACGTGTCGAGTACATCGTCCTCCCGGACGAACTCGACACCGGGGCCGAACGTAGTCTCGTCGACATCGGTCGTGGAGCAGACCATCCAGCGCCCCTTCTCGCGGTCATACTGTGCGACGAGGTCGTTCCCCTGTGCCTCCATGATGACGTGTTCGGGGCCGCGG